>JAHEJV010000303.1 GCA_024638705.1 Deltaproteobacteria bacterium
GGAGTCGGACCTGCTGGAGACGATCGCCGGAGCGCTGGGCCTCGCGGGCGAAGCGGCGACGGGCACGGGCGAGCGCGGTGTCGAGTCGGCCGGAGTTCGGCCGCTCAACCTGCTGCTCGCCGAAGACGGCCTCATCAATCAGCGGGTCGCGGTGAACCTGCTCGAACAGCGCGGCCACCGTGTCACGGTCGCGAACGACGGCCGCGAGGCGTTGGCGGCGCTGGCGGACGCCGAGGTCCCCTTCGACGTCGTCCTGATGGACGTGCAGATGCCGGAGATGAACGGATTCGAGGCCACCGCGGCGATCCGTGATCGAGAGCGCGGAACGGACCGCCATCTGCCGATCGTCGCGATGACGGCGCACGCCATGAAGGGGGATCGCGAGCGCTGCATCGAGGCCGGCATGGATGCCTACGTCTCCAAGCCCGTCCGTCCCGACGCGCTCTACGCCGCCGTGGAAGGCCTGGCTGTGGACGCGACGTCTCCCGCTGAAAGCGCTGAACCGGCCGAAGAGCGCGCATTCGATGAGGCCGCAGCGCTCACGAACGTGGGAGGCGATCGGGAGATGCTGGCGGAGCTGGTACAGCTCTTCCTCGATGAATGCCCGCGGCTCCGGGGCGAGGTGCGCCGCGCCATCGACGCCGGCGATGCGGAAGCCCTGCGCATCTCCGCCCATACCTTGAAAGGCTCCCTCGCCGTCTTCGCGGCGGGTCCGACCACGGACGCCGCGCGCCACCTCGAAGGGCTGGGACGATCCGGCGAGCTCGCGGAGGCGGAGGCGGCGTGGGTGCAGCTGAGCGAGGGGATCGACCGACTGCTGTCCGACCTCGGGCGACTGGCCCGGGCTCCCGACGGCGAGAGCGAACGCGACGACGACGGGCGCGAACCCGAGGCCTGATCGACCAACGGACTAACGGAAGTCGAAGCGCGTTTCGAAGAGCTCGACCAGCCCGGCGCTCGATCACGGGCGACTCCGGTCGCCGAGCTCGACCCGCAGGCTCTCGATGACGTCGCGGAACTCCTCGCGATTCTGCTCGCTGAGCGATGCGAGCGTCTCGTGGGCGCGAAGCAGTCGCTGCTGGGTCCCCGTGTCGCTCGGGTCGGCGTTCGGCAGCGGAGTCAGTTCCGCGGGCGGCGCGGTCACTCCGTCGAGGATGCGGCCGAGGACGAGATCCATGCTCAGCTCTTCGAAGAGCGCGCGCAGCGAGTCCGAGAGCCCCTGCAGGCCCACCTCCACGCCCGCGTCGCGCCCCAGGCTCACCAGCTCGTGGAGCGTGCCGAGGAAGGTGCTGTCCAGGTGTTCACAGGCCGAGAAGTCGAGCGTGAGTGGACGTCCCGAGCCGAGCGCCCCGCGTGCGAACGCGAGGAAGGGACCCGCTGTCGTCCAGGTGGCGCGTCCCGCGATCCGCAGCCAGGTCCCGGCGGGCGTCTCTCCCACGGTGATCTCGGGCTGCGCCGCGCGGGCTTCCGCAACCCCGCGTTCGGGGCGCTCGATGGCGTCGTCGAAGCGGCTGGGCCCCACGCGCGCCTCCAACAGGATCGCGGTGACATCGTCGCGGTCGTCGACGGGAACACCCTGCTCGGCGCCGAGACGCAACCCTTCGAGCGTATTCCGAACCGTCGTTCCCGCGGACAGGCGCTCGCGCACGCAGTCCGGCGAGGCCTCGTCTCCCAGCATCCCGTCGCTGAAGAGCAGCAGCCGGTCGCCGCGCGCGAGCGGGACACACCGCTCGGAGAAGTCGGCCTCGGCATCGATGCCCAGGGCGGGCCCGGTCCGCTCGATCGCCTCGACGGAGCCGTCGGCCCGACGGCAGAAGACAGGAGGATGCCCGGCCGAGGCCAACGTGATCTCGCCCCGCTCGAAGTCGAGCAGACCGTAGGCCGCCGTGATGAACATCCCGGGCGCCGTCACGGACGCGAGCAACGCCGCGTTCACCTGGGCAAGTGCGCGCGACGGAGGCACCGGCGCGCCCTTCGCCTCGTCCACCATGCGGAGATGGTGCTTGAAGAGCACCGAGAGCATGGCCGCGCTGACCCCGTGTCCGGACGCGTCGGCGATGAGCAGCACCGCGTGGCGATCTCCGAGGGCGACCACGTCGTAGAGATCGCCGCCCACGTGACGGCCGGGGCGGTACAGGGTCTCGACACGGAACGCGCCGAGGCAGGGAGGCGTGGACGGGAGGAGCGCACGCTGGATCACTTCGGCCCGCTCGAGATCGCGGCGGATCACCTCCGCCTGGTCCCCGAGCATCCGGCACAACTGCTCGAGCTGGTCGACCTTGCGCGAGAGGTCGAGGTTGCTCCGTTCGAGCTCGCGCACGAGCTGCTTGCGTTCGCGGACCAGCTGGCGGTGCTCGAGTGCGTTGCGCACCGCGACGCGCAGGTGCTCGATGTGCGGCGGCTTCACCAGGAAGTCGAAGGCGCCGAGCTGGATCGCCTCGACGGCGGCGTCGAAGGTCTCGAGCCCGGAGAGGATGATCCAGGACGGATCGGGACGCTTCTCCTGCGCCCAACGCATGAGCCCCAGCCCGTCGAGCTCCGGCATCATCACATCGGTGATGACGAGGTCGAAGTCGGCGGCCTCGAGCAGGCGTTTCGCCTCGACGCCATCGGCGGCCTCGCGGACCGCGCCGTAGCCGAGTCGCTCGACCTCCCGCACGACCAGACGCCGCACGATGGGATCGTCGTCGACTACGAGGATCGGGGGAGCCTGCGCACTCACGGCAAGGCCCACAGGATACCCGCTGCACGCGGCCGCCGTCACGCGAGAAGTGGGCAGATCAGCAAGTCCGCGTAGCTGATGCCTGCTGCCTGGACCGCCAGGCGCACTTCGTGTGGTCCTGGCGGTGCGACGGCCCGCCGCTGCACCCTCAGCACTTCCGGTCCACCCCGTCGGGTGGCTACGACTGCTGCACTTGCGAGCGCTTGTGCCGCGGCCATTCTGACACCAGCCGACCGGTCCTAGCTCTCGCCGTCCAGGAACTGATCGACCGCCTCGATGGCATGACTTGCGTAAATCATCCCCGGCCCTCCACCCATGAGGACGGCCACGCCCAGTGCGTCGACGATCTCGTCCCTGGAGGCTCCGGCGCCAATCGCGTCATGTACGTGGTGCGCGATGCAGTCATCGCAGCCGTGGGTGATGCTGATCGCAAGCGCGATCAACTCCTTGATCTTCGTGTCGAGGGCTCCCGGGGCGACTGCCGCCTTGTGGAACTCTTCGAACGCCTTCAGTACGGAGGGGTGCGCGTTCGCGAAGTGCATGGAGTTCTTCTTCACGTGGCGCAAGCGGCTGGGATAGGAGACGGACTGCTCCGTTTCCTTGGTCATGGGTGGGTCCTCCTTGTGGGCCTCGGGGCCCGAGGGGATCGTTCGAGGTCCGTCGCGCGCACACGGCGCTGCGAGCATCGAGCCCAAGCCATACTACGGCTTCTCATCCGGCCGCGACTCGCAGCTTCTTCAGGAGATCTCACAGCCCATGAGAGAGGAAACCTCTCGATCGCAAGCGCCGTGTCACGGCGCCCCCTGGTCCGTCTCCACACCCCGCTCCACTCGAGTCGCTTCCTCGAGAGTGACCGTGCCGGGGAACTGGAACTTCACGGTTGCGTTCGTGATCCCAGTGACCTTCATGGCCTGGATGGTTCGGCACCCCGCGCCTTCGAGCGCCCGCCGCGCCGAATGGGTTGCGGAGTCGCATCCAAGGACAAGCACCGCGTCGAAGTCTTCTGCACGCTTGAGCAGACGTTTGCGCTGCCCATTCGTCCAAAGGCACATCATCGGAACAGGTCCGTACAGGGAGAAGACGTCGGTGCGAATACCACGCTGCTCGAGCGGCTCGCGAAGGCCCCGGATGTGCTCTTCGAAGGCGCTCGTCTTGAGGCCATTCTTGAAGACGTCGAGGAACGGCGATCGCTTCTCGATGGCCAGACTCACCGGTGGGCAGACGGGACACGAAACGATCAGGACCGAGCTGACGTTCTCCAGCTCACCGGAGACGTCCAGGGGCTCTAGGCGAAGAGGCATGAAATCATCTCCTCACGGGCGATCGTCCACTCGGGACATCTCCGTGTGTGCCCTCTCTCCCACGCCCCGAACCTGAAGTATATCCAGCATCGAGACCTTCGAGCGGTGGGTTGGAGATCCCGCCTCGTCGAAGCGTTCCTGCAGGGTTACTTCGGAATGAGGACAACTAGTTGCAGGCCAGACGCCCACGTTCCCAGCGCGCGGCGCACTCCACGAGGAAACGTCCCTGCGCCCGTGCGGCCTGGCAGTCCGCGTCCGTCGGACCCGGCCCGTCCGGCCCCGGGTTCGTCCGCGCCAACACACCCCAGTGACAGCCCGCCGCGCGGAAGCCCGCGAGCCGGTTGTGGAAGGGGACGAGCAGGCAACCGTTCTCCGCGAGGAAGGCGAGCAGGCGCAAGAGCGTGAGTTCACCGCCGCCGCCCACGCCTTCCCCCGCGCTGGTGAACGCCGCGCCGAGTCGCCCGGCGAGGCTGCCCTGCAACCAGAGCGGCGCGGTGCGCTCGAAGAACGCGCTCATCGCCGACTCGACGCCGCCCATGTGCACGCCGGAGCCGAGCAGGATCGCGTCGGCGGCGAGGAGGTCGTCGCCGGTGGCTTCGGCGGCGTCGCGCAAGAGCACTTCGGCGCCGGCAACCTCTGCGCCCTCGACGGCCGCTTCGGCGAGGCGCTTCGTGCGGCCGGTGGCAGAGGCGTAGACGATCGCGAGCTTCAACGGAATCCGCCCAACGCGACGAGCAATGCCGTGAAATCTGCCGGGTCGGCGCTCTTCGCCTCGATCTCCTCGTAGCGCAGCGACGCCGCGTGCAGCATGTGACGCTTCGCGCCGGTCGGGTCGCCGCCGTCGATGTAGGTGGCGTCGCCCGCGAGCGGGTGGCCGAGATGGGCGAGGGTCGCGCGCACCTGGTGCAGGAAGCCGGTCACCGTCTCCACCTCGAGCAGCGTGGCACCGCGCAATGCTTCGATCACGCGCCAACGGGTGATCGTGCGACGGCCGCGTTCGCCGTCGCGCGCCTCGCGCACGAAGGCGGGGCGGTGTCGCGCCGTCACCAGCTTCAGCTCGATCTCGCCGTCGGTGGCCACACGGCCGAGCGCGATCGCGCGGTAGACCTTCTCGACGCGGTGCTCGCGAAAGGCCGCGCGCAACCGGGTCCAGGCTCGCGGCTTGGTGGCGAGAAGCACGGCGCCCGACGTGTCGACGTCGAGCCGGTGCACGACGCCGCTGCGCAGGCCGCCCTCCTCCCCCACGCCCTGCATCTCTGGGTGACGCGCCACCGCGGCGTTCAGCAGCGTGCCGCGCTCGGCGGGTGCGAGCGGATGCACCGGCATGCCCGCCGGCTTGTCGGCGACGACCCAGCCGTCGCCGCGCGCGAGCACCGCGAAGGGAAGGTCTGGCTCCGGCGCGACCGACTCGTCCTCGGCGTTCTCGGCCACCTCGATCTGCTCGCCGACGCGCAGCGCCACGCCCTTCGCCCCCTCGCCGAGCGGCCGCCCATCCACCTTCACGACGCCGCGGCCGAGCAGACGACGGGTCTGGGCGCGCGAGAGGC
>JAHEJV010000037.1 GCA_024638705.1 Deltaproteobacteria bacterium
GACCCCGAACGAGGCGCGCAGAGCCTCGAAGCCCTCGCCCGCTCCCCGCTCTTCCGCGTCCTCGCCCTCGCCGCCCTGATCCTCGTCCTCCAGATCCCCGTCGGCATGGTCGGCGACCTCATCCACGAGCGGCAGCACCGTCGCGATCAGACGATCGCCGAGATCACCGGGAAATGGGGCGGGCGCCAGGAGGTGATCGGGCCGATGCTGGTCGTGCCGTACGAGGTGCATCGCATCGAAACCCGCGCCGACGGTTCGACGCACACCCACAAGCGCATCCGCCACGCGACCTTCCTCGCCGAGTCGCTCGCCATCGACGGCGACGTTCGCGGGGAGGTGCGCGAGCGCGGCATCTTCGAGGTGCCGCTCTACGACGCGCACCTCTCGCTCGCCGGAACCTTCGCACCGCCCGACTTCGCGGCCTTCGAGGTTCCGCCCGAGCAGGTGCACTGGGATCGCGGCGTCCTCTCGGTGCAGATCGCCGATGCGCGCGCGATCCAGGAAGAGGTCACGCTCGCCTGGGGAACGCGCGAGATCGCTTTCGAGCCCGGTCTGGGGGACGGCGCCGGCGCGGCGCCGCTAGGCGGTCCGGCGAGCGGCATCCACGTGCGCCTGCCCGACCTCCGCAGCGACGCCCCGGTCGACTTCGCGTTCGATCTCGAGCTCCACGGCAGTGGGCATCTCGCCTTCGCGCCGCTCGGTCGCGAGACCGCCGTCGCGCTGCGTTCGGACTGGCCGCATCCGAGCTTCCAGGGCGCCTGGCTGCCGCAGTCGCACGAGATCGCGGCCGACGGCTTCACGGCGAAGTGGAAGGTTCCGTACCTCGGACGCGGCTTCCCCCAGGCGTGGCTCTCCGAGGCGCCGCCGGGCGAGATCGTGCCGGCCTCCTGCTTCGGGGTCTCGTTCTCGACGCCCGTCGACCCGTATCGCATGTCGCAACGCGCGGCGAAGTACGACCTGCTCTTCCTCGGTCTCACGTTCCTCTCGCTGTGGCTCTTCGAAGTGCTCGCCGGGGTGCGCGTGCACGCCGTGCAGTACCTCTTCGTCGGCGGCGCGATGAGTCTCTTCTATCTCCTCCTGCTCGCCTTCTCCGAACACATCGGGGTGGGCGCGGCCTACGCGATCGCGGCCGTGGGCATCGTCGCGTTGATCGCGGGCTATGCCGTGTCCGTGTTGAAGGAGCGTTGGCGCGGCGCCGCGGTCGGCGTCGTCGTCGCGGGCCTCTACGGCTACCTCTACGTGCTGCTCCACAACGAAGACCACGCGCTGCTGGTCGGTTCGATCGGCCTCTTCGTCGTCTTGGCGACTGTCATGTGGCTGACACGCGGCGTCGAATGGTTCGAGCGCGTGCCGTACGGGGATGGACCGGAGGAGGAAGCGGCCGCCTAGCGCTCACCACCGCCCGCCGCGGCGAAGGCGTCGTAGGCGAACAGGGCGTCGTTGCCCGCGGCGAGGGGATCGCCGGGCTGTGCCATCGCCGCGTCGCGCGCGCGGGCGGCCTCGCCGTCGAGGTGGAAGAGCTCGGCGTTGCGGCGCGAGCCGAGCTGGACGCCGGTCGTGCGTGGCTTGCGCAGCGCCTCGTAGCGCTCGAGGGAAGCGGCGACGTCCTCGCCGTTCGCGAGACACTCCCCGAGCACGGCGGCGTCCTCGATCGCCATGCACGCGCCCTGGGCCATGAACGGGAGAGTGGGGTGGCACGCGTCGCCCAACAGCGCGACGCGCCCCTCGCTCCAGCGCGGGAGCGGATCGCGGTCGAAGAGCGCCCACTTGAAGCAGGCGTCCGGGTCGGCGGCCTCGAGCAGGGCCTGCACGGTCGGGTGCCAGCCCGCGAAGTCGGCGACGAGCTCGCTCTTCTCGCCGCGCTCGGTCCACGACTCGCACTCCCAGCCCGACTTCTCGACCACGCCGACGAAGTTCACGAGCTCGCCGCCGCGCACGTAGTAGTGCACGAAGTGCTTTCCCGGGCCCATCCAGTTGGAGGCGACCGGCCGCACGTCGGCGTCGGCCACGGCGTCGGCCGGGACGAGGCCGCGCCACGCGACGCAACCGGTGAAGCGCGGCGCTTCCGGACCGAACAGCACCTCGCGCGCCAACGACCCGATGCCGTCCGCGCCGATGCAGGCCTCGGCGGTGAAGCTGTTCTGGCCCTCGGTCGTCGCGGTCACGACGTCGCGCGTCTGTTCGATGCGGGCGATCGGGTTCTCGAGGTGCACCTCGACGCCGTCGGCGTTGGTCGCCGCACCGGCGAGGACGCCGAGCAGGTCGGCGCGATGGAGATGGAGATAGGGCGCCCCGTAGCGCGCGGCGATGTCCGGCCCCAGCGGCGACCGGACGAGCGTGGCGCCGTCGTTCCAACGCCGTCCCTCGAGCGCTTCGGGCACGAATGCGCGGGCGGCGAGGGCCTCGCCCTGACCGAGCGCCGCGAGGATACGCGACGCATTCGGGCTGATCTGGATGCCCGCGCCGACGTCGCCGAGCTCGGGCGCCCGCTCGAGCACCGTCACGCGCACGCCCTTCCGCGCCAGGACGAGCGCCGTCGCGAGGCCTCCGATTCCCGCTCCGACCACGACCGCGCTGCGCAAACCCATGCCCCATTACTACGCGATCCGGGCGGGATCGGGGGAACTCCGCGGGGCCGGCTAGCCCTCGCAGCGTCCCCGCGCGTCGGCGGCGCCGATCGCTTCGACCCGCACCGGCGCGACGCCGTCGCGGAGGAGTCCGACCTCGGCGGCGGCGAGCCGCGAGAGATCGATCACGCGACCTTCGATGAAGGGGCCGCGATCGTTGATCCGCACCATCACCGTGGCGTCGTTGCGCAGGTTTCGCACGCGGGCGCACACGCCGAAGGGCAGGGTCTTGTGCGCGGCGGTCAGCGCGCGGTGGGTGTCGAAACGCTCGCCGCTCGCGGTCGTGCGACCGTGGAAGCGCCCCCCATACCAGGACGCCTCGCCGACCTCCTGGTAGCCCTGCCAGTCGCGCATCGGCGTGTAGGTCTTGCCGTGGACCCGGTAGGTGTCGAAGCCGCGCACGCCCGGCTCGTAGGGGGGAGCGCTCGCGCAGGCGGTGACGGCGGCGAGTCCCGCCGTCGCGACGAGATGGAGGCGCCCGATCGCGTGTGAACGGCCGCTTTGCCGCCGAGCGCGCCACCGTGAACCGACCATCCGAACCCTCCCCCGAATCGGGTCGGAGGGTAGCCACCGGCGGCCAAGACGCACTCCGCATAGAATCCGGCGCATGGAATGGATCCGGGAGCCCGAAACCTACGACGAGATCTTCGACGACGGCGGCGCGACGCGAAACCACTACGAGCGCGCGCTCTCCATCCTCGGCGGCCTCGAACCGCGCGAGATCGCCCGCCGCGAGCGGCTGCAGAACCTGTCACTGCTCAACCAGGGCATCACCTTCGCGGTGTACGGCGATCGCAAGGGCACCGAGCGCGTGTTCCCCTTCGACTTCGTGCCGCGCATCGTCCCCGCGGCCGAGTGGGCAAAGCTCGAAGCCGGTCTGGTGCAGCGCGTCACGGCGTTGAACCAGTTCCTCAAGGACGTCTACACCGACCGCGCCTGCCTGAAGGAAGGCATCGTGCCGTGGGACCTGGTGCTCACGCGCAAGGAGTACAAGCGCGAGCTGCTCGGCGTGGTGCCTCCGCGCGACATCTACACCCACATCGTCGGCACCGACCTGATCCGCGGCGCCGACGGCGAGTACCTCGTGCTCGAAGACAACTGTCGTTGTCCATCCGGCGTCTCGTACGTGCTCGAGAATCGCAACCTGCTCAAGCGCTCCTTTCCCGAGCTGTTCAGCGCCTACGCGGTGCGGCCGGTCGATTCCTATCCCTCTCAGCTCGCCGAGTCGCTGAGCCACGTCGCGCGCAGCACCGAGGGGTCGTCGACGGTGGTGCTGACGCCCGGCATGTACAACTCGGCGCACTTCGAGCACTCGTTCATCGCGCGCGAGATGGGCGTGCCGTTGGTCGAGGCGGCCGACCTCGTGGTCGACGGCGCTCACGTGTTCATGCGCACCACCGCGGGCCTCGAACGCGTCGACTGCATCTACCGGCGCATCGACGACGACTTCCTCGATCCGCTGGTGTTCCGGCCCGATTCGGCGCTCGGCGTGCCCGGCTTGATCCACGCCTATCGCGCCGGGAACGTCGCGCTGTGCAACGCGCCCGGCGCCGGCGTCGCCGACGACAAGGCGATCTACGCCTATCTCCCCGACCTCGTGCGCTTCTACCTCGACGAGGAGCCGATCCTCGGGCAGGTCCCCACCTACGTCGGCGCGCGTCCCGAGGACTTCGCCTACATGGTCGATCACCTCGACGAGCTCGTGGTGAAGACGACGGGCGACGCCGGCGGCTACGGCATGTTGATGGGGCCCTTCTCGACGAAGGAGGAGATCGCCACCTATCGCGAGAAGATGTCCACCAACCCCGGCGGCTACATCGGCCAACCGATGATCCAGCTCTCGGCGCACGGCACCTGGCTCGATCAGGCGTTCCGGCCGCGCCGCATCGACCTGCGCCCCTTCGTGCTCTACGGCGACCGGATCCGCGTGTTGCCCGGCGGGCTCACCCGCGTGGCGCTGCGCGAGGGGTCGCTGGTCGTGAACTCCTCCCAGGGCGGGGGCAGCAAGGACACCTGGGTGCTCGCCGAGGAGGGCGCCTAGGTGCTGTCCCGGGTCGCCGAATCCCTCTACTGGATGGGTCGTTATGTCGAGCGCGCGGAGAACGTGGCGCGCTTGCTCACGGTCACGACCGAGCTCTCCGTCGAGCTCGAGGGGCTCGACGATTCCCTCGCGCAGGCGCAGTGGGACGAGCTGATCGCCGCCGTGGCGGCGACGCCGGAGGCGGGCCTCGAGTTCTCCCCCGAGTCGGGCCTGGCGCTTCCCTACGTCCGCTGGCTGCTGCTCGACGAGGAGAACCCGGTGTCGGTCCGGCACTCGCTCTCCCGCGCCCGCGACAACGCGCGCTCGGTGCGCGAGGCGCTCACCCGCGAGGTGTTCCTCGACCTCAACGAGACCTTCCGCAACCTCGAACGTCTGGGCCGCCGCCTGCCGCGCGACCCGGTCCGCGCCGCCGCGGAAGTCTCGGGAACCCACAGCGACATCCGCCGCATTCTCGGCTCGATCGAGCTGACCCTCTCGCGCGATCTCGGCTGGACGTTCCTCAAGATGGGGGAGACGGTCGAGCGCGTGCAGCGCACGCTCACCGTGTTGAGCACGCGTCTGCCGACGTTGAACATCAACCCCGCCCCGGAAGAAGTGCCGCTCTACTACGCTCGTTGGCGCGCGCTGCTGCGTGCGCTGGCTTCGCTCGAGAACTACCGCAGCGTCCATGGCGCATCACTCGAGCCGTCGGGCGTGATCCGCTTCCTGCTCTTCCAGCTGAGCTCGCCGCGCTCGGTGGCGTGCGGGGTGACGCGGCTGGCCAGCTACCTCGAGCGCCTGCCGCGCGCCGACGCGAACGACGGGGCGCGTCGCATCGTCGGCCGCATGAACGCGACGCTCCTCTACGACGGGGAGGACCGCCTCGCGAAGGAAGGGCCGGTCTGGCTCTGCGAGCAGTTCAACGGCCAACTCGCCGCCGCGCACGACGAGATCGCGCGCGTCTACTTCCGGGGTTAGCGCTCATGCTCTTCGAGATCCGCCACCAGCTCCACTTCGCCTACGACGACTTCGTGCGCGAGGCGCAGATGGAGCTGCGCGTCGAACCGTCCACGTCCACCTTCCAGACGGTGCAGGGGTTCCATCTCGCCGTCGGGCCGCGCGCCTCCGTCGATCTCTATCGCGACTGGAACGGCAACACCGTGCACCACATCGGCATTCGCGACTATCACGACCGGATCGAAGTGGAGTCGCGTTCGGTGGTGGAGGTGTCCGACGACCAGCCCACGCTCGCCGCGCTCGCCGCGCCGCCCGGCCCGGTGCCGGGCGACCTGCTCGATTTCGTCCTGCCGCACGGGCCCCCGGGCGGGGAGAAGCTCGACGCCCTCGCCCGCGAGATCGCCGCGCCGCCCGATGCGCCGGTCGGAGAGCAGGTCCACGCCGTCGGCGAGCTGGTGAACGATCGGATGGCCTACGTCCCCGGGACGACCGACTGGCGCTCGACGGCCGAGGAGGCGCTCGAGCTGGGATCGGGCGTGTGTCAGGACTTCGCGCACGTCGCGCTCGGGCTGCTGCGTCGCCGCGGGATCCCGGCCCTCTACGTCAGCGGTTATCTCCACGTCGAGCAGACGAGCGAGCCCGCCCAGAGTCATGCCTGGATCGAGGTCTACAGCGGACGCGGCTGGGTAGGCTATGACCCGACGCACCGAAGCACGCCCGGCGCGCGTTATGTGCGCGTCGCGGTCGGGCGCCACTACCACGACGTTCCGCCGAATCGCGGCTTCCATCGCGGCAAGGCGGAGGAGACGCTGGAGTCGTCGGTCGAGACGCGCGAGATCGCGCCGCGCGACGTGGCGACCCTCCAGCGCGGCGCGGTCGACCTCGAGGTGCCCGCCTATCGCGAGCTGCCGCCGGTCGCGCTGTCGCGTCGCCAGGGCATCGACGAGCAGCCGCCGCCGCCCTCGGCAGAGCAGCAGCAACAACAGCAACAGCAGTAGCCTCGTGTCGCGCCCGAGAAGGTCGCGGCAGGCCGAAACGCCGCGAATCTGCGGCGGGGCTTGCCCCGTGACCGGGTCTCTGGTTATCTGACGGCCCGTCAGATATCGGCCTCGCGCCGGCCCGAAGGCCTGCGACGCCCCGGAGCGCCCGTGACCCCCGCCGCCGACCGCCCCTACATCACGATCACCGCCGACACCCATGCCGGCGCGGCGATCGACATGTACCGCGACTACCTCGATCCCTCCTACCGCGACGACTTCGACGCGTGGCGCGGCGCCTACAAGAACCCGTCGAAGAAGCTCCTCGGGAAGAAGAAGACGAAGAACTGGGATTCGGAGGAGCGTCGCCGCGATCTCGCGGGCGACGGTGTCGTCGCCGAGGTGATCTTCCCGAACACCGTGCCGCCCTTCTACGAGAAGGCCTATCACGTCGCGCCCGCCGCGAAGCCCGAGCAGTACGAGCGCTGGCTCGCGGGCACCCGCGCGCACAACCGCTGGCTCGCCGACTTCTGCGCCGAGGAGCCGGAGCGTCGCGCCGGCATCGGGCTGATCCACCTGAACGACGTCGACGACGCGATCGAGGACGTGAAGTGGATCGCCGAGCACGGCCTGCGCGGCGGCGTGCTGCTTCCGCTGCCCGCGCTCGACGACGTGCACCTCGATCCACTCACCTCGCCGAGCTACGACCGCCTGTGGGCCGCGATCCAGGACCACGACCTCGTCATCAACCAGCACTCGGGCCAGGGCAGTCCGCACTACGACGCCTCGGCCGGCGGTCAGATGCTCTGGGTGCTGGAGATGCCGTTCATGGTGCAGCGCGGCTTCTGCCAGCTGATCCTGTCTGGCGTCTTCGAGCGCTTCCCGAAGCTCCGCTACATCCTCACCGAGAGCGGCTGCGCCTGGGCGCCGGGGCTGCTGCGCCGGATGGACGGCGTCCACATGGGCATGAAGGCCGGCATGATGGGCGAGGTGCAGATGTCTTCGGGCGAGGCGCTCAAGGAGACGCCCACCTTCTACGCGCGCCGCAACTGCTGGTACGGCGCGAGCTTCCCGTCGCCCGCCGACATCCAGGGCCGCGACTACGTCGGCGTCGACAGGATCCTCTGGGGCAACGACTACCCCCACTACGAGGGCTGTTATCCCTATTCGCGCGAGAACATGCGTCTCGCCTTTGCCGATGTGGAAGAGAGGGAAGTGCGCATGATGCTCGCCGAGAACGCGGCGAAGCTCTACGGCTTCGACCTCGAGAAGCTGCGCCCCGAGGCCGAGAAGCTCGGCATCACGCCCGAGTTGGTCCGCGTGCCGCTCGACGAGATTCCCGCCGACTCGATGTGTCCGACGTTCCAGCGCGAGCGCTTCGTGCGAGCCCGGGCGACGGGGTAGGGCGCCGCGGAGCCGGCTCCAGCGGGTCGCGAGGCGCTGGCGAGCCGGCTCGGGGGGGTAGACTGGTCGGGTGCGGACGCTCCCCCGAACGCTCCCGAGCCGATCCCGCGTCCTCCGCATCGGGGCGATCGCGACCCTCGCGACGGCGCTCCTCGCCTCGTCGCCGCTCCGCGCGGAGCCCAGCGTGATCGTCGCGCTCCGCGCCGAGGGCGACCACGCGGTGACGGAGTGCGCCGAGGCGCTCACCCGCGGACGGCGCCCCTTCGTCGGCGCCACTGCCGACGGCTCGGATTCCCTCGACCGCCTCGTCACGGAGCACGGCGTGCGGGGGATGCGCGCGGTCTTCCGGCGCCCCGACGGCACCTCGTTCTCGCGTCAGCGCCGCGCGCTCGCGCGCCGCCTCGGTGGGATTTCCGCGGAGGCGCCCTCCGCCGACTTCGCCCACGTGTACCGCGTCGCCCTCGCGCCCGGGAGCGATCCGCATGCCGTCGCCCGGCGCTTCGGGGCCGATCCCCACGTCGCCTGGGCCCAGCCGAACCATGCCCTGGTGCCCGACCGGCTGCTCGACGACCCCTTTCTCGCCACGCAGGGGAGCTGGGGCCAGTCCTACCCCGATCAGTGGGGCGTGTACTCGGTGCGAGCGCCCGAAGCCTGGGATGCCACGCTCGGGGCGGGCGTCGTGGTCGCCGTCGTCGACACCGGCGTGGACCACACCCACCCGGACCTGGCGGGCAATCTCTGGGTGAATCCCGGTGAGGATCTCGACGGGGACGGGGTCGCTGAGGCGAGCGACCGGAACGGCCTCGACGACGACGGCAACGGCTACGTCGACGACCTGCGCGGCTGGGACTTCCAGGGCGACGGCACCCCGGCGCAGAACGGGTTTCCCGTCGGCGACGAAGATCCGATGGACGAGACCGGCCACGGGACTCACGTCGCTGGCATCGTCGCCGCACGCGGGGACAACGGCCTGGCCGTCGCGGGGATCGCGCCGCAAGCGACGGTGCTCCCGGTGCGCGTCTTTCCGCCCGTGGGCGGCGCCGAGTCCGCGCTGGTCTGGCAGGGCGTCCTCTACGCCGCGATCAACGGGGCCGACATCGTCAACGCGAGCTTCTCCTGCGGCGCGATCTGTCGGGACGCCCCGATCGCCGAGGCCGTGCTCGAGGTCCTGGCCGGGCTCGGCGTCACCTACGTCACCTCGGCGGGCAACGCCGGTCTCGACGTGATGCTCAAGAGCCCCGAGCGGCTGCGCGAGTCGATCGTGGTCGGCTCGCTCGACCCGCCGCCGGGGGAGAGGCTCTCTCGCTTCTCGAGCCGGGGGCTGCTGGTGGATGTCGTCGCGCCGGGCCGGGACGTGCTGTCGCTCGCCGCCTCCGCGGCGCCGGACCTCTTTAGCGCCAAGCGGTTCGTCGGCGACCTCGCGATGCGCCTCGACGGCACCTCGATGTCCGCGCCTCACGCGAGCGGCGTGCTCGCCCTGCTGCTCGCCGAGGACCCTACGCTCACCCCCGAGGACCTGCGCGCCCTGCTGCGCGCGACCGCCCGCGATCTCGGCGAACCGGGACACGATCCGGTGTATGGCGCGGGCGCGCTCTCCGCCGCCGATGCGCTCGCCGCGAAGCGGCCCCCCGACCTGCGCGGCCGCGTCGACCGCCCGCTGCCGGGCGACACGCTCGACGGGACGGAGCGCGTCCTCGTGGTGGAGGGGTCGGTCGCGGGACGGGACGTGACCGAGGCGGTGCTCGAGCTCGGCATCGGCGACGATCCGCAGCGCTGGCTCCCGCTCCCGCTGCCCGCGCCGCTGCCCTCCGAGCGCGCCGCGCTCACCCGGCTGCCGGTCCACGCGCTGCCCGACGAGGCCTATCTGCTGCGGCTCACGCTCCGCGCCGGCGACGGGAAGGTGGTGCGCGAGTTCACACCGTTCAGCGTCGATCGCAACGTCCCGGTCTTCGTCTCCTCCGCCGATCACGCCGCGGAAAGCCCCGACATCCACGATCGCCGCGTGGTGTGGCAGTCGCCGCGGCCGGGTCCGGACGACGGGGCCGAGCAGCGCGACCTCTTCGCGGGCGTCTTCGGTCGCACGGGCGAGCGCGTCCTGGTGGCCGGGCCCGGGGACCAACGCGATCCGGCGCTGTCCGCGGCCGCGCTGGCGTGGCGCGGGCCCGGCGCGCCGGGAACGTTCGAGAGCGTCGTGCGCGCCTGCCGCTTCCTCGGGCTCCGCGGGCGCTGTGCGCCCTACGACGCCTCGCCTGGAGCGGGCTTCCGGGGCCTGCCGCGGCTCTCCGGCCTGGGTCTCGTGTTCGGCGAGCGCGTCGGCGGCCCTCCCTCGATCGTCGCGTGTCGGGTCGGGCTGCGAGACTGTCGCGGGGGAGCGCTGGAGGGCGTCCGGGGCCTCTCGCCCGTGATCGACGGCCTTCGCGCCGTGTGGTCGCAGCCGGACGGCGGACTCTTCGGCTGCGTGCTCGATCGGCGTGGGAGCTGTGATCCGGTGCCACTGCCGAGCACCGTTCCCACCCTCGAGCCGCTGGCCCTCGAGCGGAGCTGGCTCGTCTCCCTCGGTTTCGCCGCGAACAACCTCGATCTCGCGCTCTTCGTATGCGAGATCTCCGGTGGCGCTTGCGACGCCCACGAGGTCGTGTCCTTCCCTTCGCCCACGGCGCCCGCGGCCGACCTCTCGGGCGGCAGGCTCGTGTGGCACGCGCCGGGCGCCCACGGTCAGGACGACGTCTTCCTGTGCGAGCTCGGCGCCGGCGCCGTCTGCACCCCGCGTCCGCTCACCCGCGACGCCGCGCGCCAGACCTTCCCGCGCATCCACGGCCGGCGCGTCGTGTGGGTGGACGATCGCGACGGCGTGCCGCGCATCGCGTCCTTCGAGCTGGAACGACGCGGGCGGCCGAAGCCGGTGCGCGGGAAGGGCGGTGCGGTCCGCTAGGGGCGGCGTTGGATTCCCGGGACCGATTTCGGGAAGCTGTGCGCCGTGTGGCTCCAGCTCGACGGCGAGGGCTCGCTCTACCGACAGACCTACCGGGCGCTGCGCGAGGCGATCCTCGACGGGCGACTGGCGCCGGGCGAGCGCCTGCCCTCGAGCCGCACGCTCGCGCGGGAAGCGAAGCTCGCGCGCAACACCGTACTCCAGGCCTACGAGCAGCTCGTCGCCGAGGGGTATGCGGTCTCGCGTCGGGGGGCCGGCACCTTCGTCGCGGAAGAGCTGCCCGAGGCGATCCCCAGTCCGCCGTCGTCGTCGGAAGCGGGCGACCGCGCGCGAAACGCGCCCGCGCCGAAGCTCTCCGCCTACGGCGAGCGTGTGCTGCGGCGTCTGCCCCGGCGCGTCACCTGGGGCCGCCACCCGCCGACGCCGCGCTACGACTTCCGCTACGGCGACCCCGCCTACGACGACTTCCCCCACGCCACCTGGTGTCGGCTGCTGGCGCGCCGCGCGCGGCGCGCCAGCGAGCGCCATCTCTCCTACAGCGCGCCCGGCGGCGCACCGGAGCTGCGCGAGGCCCTCGCCGGCTATCTGGCGCGCACGCGCGGCGTGTCCTGCCAGCCCGACGACGTGCTCGTCACCTACGGCACCCAGCAGGCGATCGACCTCACCGCGCGCGTGCTGCTCGATCCGGGCGATCGCGCCGTCGTCGAGGAGCCGGGCTACCTCGGCATCCGCAACGCGCTCGAGATCGCCGGCGCCGACGTGAAGGGCGTCTCCGTCGACGCCGACGGCCTGCCGCCGGAAGCGCTCGCGGGCGTCGACGCGAAGCTCGTCTGTGTCACCCCGTCGCACCAGTTCCCGCTCGGCGGCGTGATGCCGCTCGCGCGTCGCGTCGCGCTGCTCGACTGGGCCGAGCGCACCGGCGCCTACGTGCTCGAGGACGACTACGACGGCGAGTTCCGCTACGACGGCCGTCCGCTCGAATCGCTGCAGGCGCTCGATCGCGGCGGTCGCGTGCTCTACGTCGGCACCGCTTCGAAGGTGATGTTCCCGGCGCTGCGCATCGGCTACGTGGTGATGCCGCCCGCGCTGCGCGAGCCACTGCTCGCGGCGAAGGCCCTCGCCGACACCGGCACCGCACATCTCGAACAGCGCGTGCTCGCCGACTTCATCCGCGAAGGGTTCTTCGAGCGGCATCTGCGACGCGCGCGGGTGCGGAATGCGTCGCGCCGCGCGGCGCTGTTGCGCGCGCTCGACGCCGAGCTGGGCGATGCGATCGAAGTCGTCGGCGCGAATGCGGGGCTGCACGTCGTCGGGTGGCTGCGCGACGTCTCGCCCGCCGAGCTGCGCACCCTGCGCGAGATGGCGAAGCGCCGCGACGTCGGCATCCACCTCGTCGACCCCTTCTACGCGCGCAAGCCGCGCCGCGCCGGCATCATGCTCGGCTACGGCGCGCTCGACGAGGCCGCCATCGCCGAGGGCGTCGCGCGCCTCGCGAAGGCGCTGTCGGAGCTGCGCGCCGGGTGAGTGCGGGGAGGAAGCCGGCCGGCGGTGTACCTTCGGCCGCGATGTCGGGGGCGCGCGAAGACTGGGCAGCCGTGCTCGAGCGGTTGCTCGAAGGCGACCGCCACGCGCTGCTCCAACTGACGCGGCTCGTGAACTCCTTCCTGATGCGCTGGAACGCCTACGACTTCCGCGACGAGTGGGACGATCTGATCCAGGAGGTGCTGCTCGCCGCGGCCACCGCGGTCCGCGACGGGAAGCTCCGCGAGCGCGGGGCCGCGTTCGGCTACCTGCGCACGACGGCGCGCTTCAAGTTCGTCGACCGCCTGAAGCGCCACCTGCGCCTCGCCGAGGACGATCACCTGCCCTGGGAGGAGGCGATCGACGCCGGCCTCGAGCCCTCGGCTGAGGCCGCCGAGCCAGGCGAGGCGCGCGACGTCCGCACCGCCCTCGAATCCCTGCCCGAGAAGCAGCGCGATGCCGTCTATGCCGTGCACGTGCGCGGGCAGACCTATCCCGAGGCGGCGGAATCGACGGGCATCCCACTGGGGAGCCTGAAACGGCACCTCCGCGACGGGCTGGCCGCGCTGCGGACGGCGCTCGGGCCGGCGATGGGGAAGACATGAGTCCGGCATCTCTCCCGATTTCTGCATCTTTCGTGATCCGATCGGACCCGGCCGGAAGACTCCCGTTATGGAGCCGAGTGAGTGAAATCCGCACCCCCCGACGAGGACTCGGATGAGTTGTCCGCGCGCGTCCGAGACCGATTTCGCCGCCTTCGCGGCCGACCGCGACGCCGCCGAGTGGCGGGAATTGCGCGCGCACTATCCGGGGTGTCCCGATTGCGCGCGCGAGGTCGCCGTCTGGACGCGGATGGGTGAGGCGCTGCGCGGCGGCGGGGAGCCGGCTTCCCATCTCGAGGAAGCGGACCTGCTCGCCTTCGCGGAGGCGCCCGGCACGCTCACGAGCGCGCGACGTCGCGAGATCGAAGCGCACCTCGAGGGCTGCGCGCCGTGCCGCACCGAGATGGCGGTGCTGCGCGGATTCGATCTCGCTGCGCTGCGCGCGCCCGAGGTCGCGCCGGCGCCTTCCCTCGGCGCGCGACTCGGCGATTGGCTCACCGGCTGGCTCGCGCCGCTCGGTCAGCCGGCGTGGGCGCTGGCCGCGCTCGTGCTGCTCGCGATTCCGGTCGGCCTCGCCATCTGGCGCGGCTTCGGCGACGCGCCGACGCCGCCGCCGATCGCACAGGAAGAGCCCGCGCCGCCGACGCCCGAGGCACCGCTTCCGGACGGCGAAGCTGCGCCGCAGCAGCTCGCGCAGGAATCGCTCGCGCCGGAGGTTCCGGAGCTCGACGAGGGCACGGGGATCCCCACGCCCGGCGTCACTGCAGAGCCCGAACCCGTTTCGCCCGCGGATGTCGTCGCGGAATCCCGGACCCCGGCCGAGCCCGAGGTCGTTGCCGAAGCCACGACGCCCGAACCCGACACGCGGTCGACCCCGGAAGCGTCGCCGCCCCCGATCGTGGCCGAGACGCGGCCCTCGCTCCCGCCGACGCCGCCGGTCCCTTCCGTTCCCGACGAGCCCCTCGACCTCGACACGTTGCTCGCGGCCGACCCGCCCGCCTATCGCCCGCAGCTCGCGCTCGCCGGCGGATCGCTCGAGAGCCTGCGCACCGCGAGCGCGATCCGCGGAGCCGACGACGGCCTGCCGCGCGTCACCCCGATGCTGCCCGAACACGTCGGCGCGACGCGGAGCGCGACGCCGACGCTCTACTGGCACCTCGACGCGCGCGCGACCGTCCCCGTCGAGCTCACGCTGATCGCCGAGGACGGCGTCGAGCCCCTACTCGAACGTCGCATCGACGCGCCCGTCGCAGCCGGCCCGCACGCGCTCGACCTGAAGGCCCTCGGCGTGACGCTCGCGGCGGGGAAGACCTATCTCTTCCACACAGCCCTCGTGCCCGACCAGCAGCGTCGCGACCTCGACGTGCTCGCGACGGCCGCGGTCCGCTACACGCCCGCGTCGCCGGATCTCACGCGACGTCTCGAAGCCGGCGGACCTGCAGCGCGGCCGAGCCTGCTGGCCGAAGCCGGCTACTGGATCGACGCCTTCGACGCCGTGTCCCGCATCGCCGCCGCCCACCCCGAGTCGAAGCGCGCCGCATCGTGGCGTGCGGCGCTGCTCGATCAGGTGGGGCAGGGCGCGCTGGCTGCGGCGCCGGTGCGGTGATCAGAGCCAGCTGCTGATCAACAGGAACGCCGACCAGTAGCCCGGGTGGCGATACGCGCGCGTGCCGATCAGCTCGCGCTGCGCGCGGCGCAGCGCCTCGGCACGGGATGCACCGCCCTGGAGCTCTTCGTAGAAGCGCTGCACCAGCGCGGCGGACGCTTCGTCCGAGACCGACCACAGGGTGGCGAGTGCGCTGCGTGCGCCCGCGCGCAGCGCGACGCCCGCCAGGCCCAGCGCCGCGCGGTCGTCGCCGGCCGCTGTCTGGCAGGCGGATAGGGCGAGCAGCTCGAGCGGCGCCTCCTTGCGCAGGCGCGTGCGGCCGACGATGTCGCCGAGGTCGTTCATCATGAGCTTCTCGTCGTAGGCGAGGACGAAGCTCTCGCTGGCTTCGCCGCGGAACTCCCCGTGCGACGCGATGTGCACGATGCCGAAAGGCTGCGACTGGAACGCCTCCTCGAAGCGGTCGGCGCGGAAGCCGCCGTCGACGAGGGTCACGCCTTCGAAGCGCGCGTCGACGTCGGCGATCTCCTCGCGCACGCTCGGGATCTCGGGGTAGCCCTGCACCGCTTCGGAGATGCCGGCGGCGAGCACCCGGACGTTCTCCGGATCGATCGGGCGCGGATCGATCAGGGTGAGGCCCGGCGCCGTCGCGACGGCGACCTTCTCGATGAGGTAGACGCCGAGGCGCGCGTCGTGCAGCGCGCCGAAGGGGATCGTGCGCAGCGCGCCCCCGGGCACGACGATCAGCGCGTCGATCTTCCGCCCGTCGAGGGACGCCGCAGCGGGCCGGATCAGCCATTCGTAGAGCTGCTGTGCGAGCGGCAGATACTGGCGCGTGGTGCGCTTCGTGAGCAGCTTGCGGAAGCGACGCGCGGTGTCGACGAGGGTCGCGCCGTCGACCGGCGCGTGATAGGCAGTGAGCCCTTCGGCGTCGCTGACGATCATCACGACGCGCTCGGGAAGCACGACGGGATAGAGCACGACGGCGCCAGGCACCGACTCGGCGGCCGTTTCGCGCTGGGCGGCGAGGCACGGGTCGCCGTAGTAGTCGCGCAGCTCGGCAGCCTTGAGCGCTTCGAGGGTGTCGCGCGCTTCGCGCAGCGCGGCCTGCTGCGCTTCGCCCTCGCTGCGGTCGGCGTCGCGCAGGAGCAGGTCGACGAGCTCGAGATAGATCGGCTCGACGGCGTCGCGGAATGCGAAGGCGTCCGCCGCGGCGGCGCGGGCGAGCTCGGCGCGCAGGGTGTCGACGATGCGCACCGACTCGCGGAACGCCGCGAGCGCCTTCCTCTCGTCGCGTTCCGCGCGGGCGATGCGGCCGAGCTGGGCGTGCCAGCGGTAGGCGGCGTCCGGGGAGTCGGACCGAGCCGCGTCGAGCAGGGCGCGACGCGTGAGGGTGCGCGCGTCGTCGTTGCGTCCCGCGGCGAGATAGAGCGCGCCCGAATAGCCGCGCGCGAAGGAGCGCGTGCGTTGGTCGCGCGCGCCGGCGAGAGACGCGGCTTCCTCGAACCAGCGAGCGGCGCGCGCGCCCGCGCTCCCGGCGCGGGTGGGATCGCGCTCGGCGAGGTCGACGGCCGTGCGCGCGAGATGGACGAGCAGGGTGGGGCGGAAGTCGGCGGGGACGCCTTCGGCCGAGGCCAGCGCGTCGAGGCGCGCTTCGACGCCAGCGAAGGCGCCGGCCGCGACCGCCGCGCGCTGTGCGTTCGCCGCCGCGAGCCAGGAGAGGCGCGCGGATCCCTCTTCCGCCGCGAGCCGCTCGCTCTCGCGATAGGCGGCGAGCGCCTGGTCGGGCTCGCCGCGTCCGACCGCGTCGTTGCCGCGCACGAGCGCTTCCTCCGCGGGGGAAAGCGCTTCGACGTCCGTCGGCGCGAGCGCGCAGGTCGACGCCGCGTCGGCGCCGGCCGCCAGCGGGATCGCCAGCGCCAGCGCGGACACGTGCAGGACTCGAAGCAGGCGTCTACGGAACATCGACACGCACCCGGATGTGGAACCCGTCATCCTGGAGATCGCGGTTCGGGTCGTCCACCCGTTCGAGCTGTCCGCCCCACCACGCCTCGGCGAAGAGGCCGTCGACGGGCTGCGCGCGCAAACCGACGCCGGCGCTCCACAGCACGTCGTCCACCGGATCGGCGCCGGCCTCGTTCCAGCCGTGGCCGAAGTCCATGAACGGGACCACCTCGAGGCGGTGGATGCCGAAGGCGTCGCGCCACACCGGCACGCGCAGCTCGGCCGACGCGATCACGCCGGCGTCGGTGACGAGCTGGTTCTCGCGGTAGCCGCGCACCGTCGCGCGACCGCCGATCGCGAAGCGCTCGAAGGAGAGCAGCGGGTCGTCGCTGAGCTGGAGATCGCCGCGCAGGAGCAGGTGCGAACCCCACAGCGACTCGGGCAGGACGTGGATCCACTGGCCCTGCACGAGCCCGGAGACGAAGCGGCCGTCGGCGAGATCGTCGTCGCTGCGGATCGTCGCGCCGAAGGCGTCGATGCCGAAGGAGGCGAGGGCGCGCAGCGCGACGACGTCGGTCGGCGTGCGGCGCGTCCACGACGCCGTGCCGCGGACGATCGTCGCGCTCGGTCCGCTGCACGAAGGCAGGCCCGCGCCGAAGCCCGGATCGGGCTCGAAGCAGAAGTCGAAGCCGAGCACTTCGGTTTCGAGGTCGCGCATCTCGCCGACTACGCCGAGCCAGACCTCGTCGACGTCGCTGCGGTAGACGGGGTGCTCGAGCTCGGCGCCCCAGGTGGTGGCTTCGCTCTCGATCTCGAGATCGTCGAAGGGCTCCTCGACGATCTCGATGCGCGTCTCGCGGTAGCGCACGGCGGCGCGCGTGTCCCAGGGCGTGATCGGCGCGTCGAAGCGCACTTCGTAGTCGGCGACGCCTTCGCTGATCTCGCCGCGCGCCGAGAGCGCTTCGCCGAAGCCGACGAGGTTGAACACGCTGCCGTCGGCGACGCCGCCGAGACTGCCGACGCTGGGCGAGCGTCCGTTGCCGCCTTCGAACCCGAGCCGGAAGCGGCTGCCCTCGCGCACGGTGACGCGCAGGATGCTCTCGCCGCGCACGAGGCCGGGCTCGAGCACCGCGTCGACGCGTTCGATCAGGCGATGGCGCTGGATCTGCTGGAGCGCGGCTTCGAGCGCTTCGACCTGCAGCGGCGCCCGTCCCGCGGTGCGCAGTCGGCTAGTGAAGTAGCCGTCGCGGAAGTGCTCGTTGCCCTCGACCTCGATGCGCGCGAGCGCGCCCTCGACCACTTCGAGGCGGACGACGCCGTCCTGCGGATCCTGGTCGGGGAGCACCGCGCCCGACGTCGGATAGCCCGCGTCGATGTAGAGCCGCGTGATCGCGTCGCGCGCGGCGAGCAGCTCCTCGGCGGCGACCTCGCGGTCGTTGTACCGCGCGACCGCGTTCCGGAGCGTGACGTCGTCGAAGACCGTGCTGCCGACGATCTCGTAGCGCGCGACGTAGAGGCGAAGCCCCGAGTGGAGCGGCGCTTCGGGGGTGGCCTCCGGGATCGGCGGGAGAGTGAACGAAGGCGCGGTCGGGGCCGGCGCGGGCTCGGGCGCTTCGGGACGCGCGTCACCCGGACGGATCGTCTGCGCGCCGACCTCTCCGCCCAGCACCAAAGCCACGACGAACCCCGCGCCCTTCGCGAAACGACGTCGCATCCGTGGCCGCCTACGGTGTCTCGCACTGCTGGCCGGCGGATCCGGCGTCCGGGGCGAAGGGTGCGTCGGGCGGCGGCGGCAGCGTCGGCACGGCGCGTACGCTGAACGTCCCCGTCACCTCGTCGCGCGCGAGGCAGGCCTCGGCCAGCAGCGCAGAGGCGTCGAGGAAGTCGCTCGGCAGCGACACCAGCTCGCCGGTGATCTCGGAGTTGGGCGATTGCACCACCACCTGTCCCTGCGTCCCGAACTGCGACGACGCCGTGATCGTGCTGTCGCCGGACACGAGGAGCGGATTGCCGACGATGAAGATGTTGCCGCCGTTCGCGTTGCCGAGACCGTTCGCCGTGATCGTCGTGTTCGAGATCACGACGGCCGGCGGATCGATGAAGATGTTTCCGCCCGCGAGGTTCTGGGCGTTCGCACCGCCGCGCGAGATCGCCGTGAGCTCCGAGTCGACGAGATGCACGAGCTCGGACGCGATGAGGTCGATGTTGCCACCGAAGGCCTGGGCGTCGGTATCGACGCGTCCGCCGACGGAGACGAAGCGCCGCGCGCGGATCGCGATGCTGCCCGCGTCGCCCGATCCGGTCGAGCGCGCGCTGACGCGCCCGCCGCGCAGCTCGGCCGTGTTCGCGGCCACGAGCGCGATGTTGCCGCCGCGGCTGTTCGCCGCTTCCGCGGTGACGGTTCCGCCGATGAGGAGATCGCCCGCGGTGATGGCGATGTCGCCGGGGTTTCCGCCGAGGCCGCGGGACAGCGCCGAAACCTGTCCGCCTTCCCCGATCTCGACGCGGCCGGCGGTGATCGCGATGCCGCCGGCGTCGCCGATCGAGTCGGCCTGGGCTCCCAGCGACGCCGCCTGCCCATCGTCGCTGCGCCCAGCCACGAGCACCTCCCGGGCGTCGATCGTGAGCGCGCCGCCCGGCGCCGTGCCGCTCGTGCTGACGTCGATGATCGCACCGTCGAGCACCTCGACGCGCCCGGCATCGATGTCGACGCCGCCGGCGCCACCGGGAAGATTCGTGCCGCGGGCGGTGATGATGGATCCGCGCAGGCCCTTGCCGGCGACCCGCACCACCTGGTCCACGCGAAGGCGCACGTCTCCGGCTCGGCCGTCCTCGAAGGAGCGCGACGAGATTTCTCCGCCGTTCTCGACCCGAAGGTTCGCCGCGGAGACGTCGATGTTCCCCGCGTCCCCCGACGAGCGCGCAGCCGAGAACAGTCCCGAGGGAGTCGGGACACCAGCGATCAGGACGTCGCCAAGGATTGCGACCGTTCCGCGCGCGTCGAGATCGATCGATCCGCCGTCGCCCGCTCCGAACGTCGTGCTGGAGATCTGGCTGCCGTTGCCGAGCTGCAGCTCGCCGAGCTCGAGCGTGATGTCTCCGCCGGTGCCCGACGCGGTGTCGGCGACCACCGCGGCCACCTGTCCCGCCGCTTCCGCACCGTCGCCGTTCAGCTCGAGGCGATTGGCGGCGATGCTGATCGCGCCGCTGTCGCCCTCGGCGAGGGTCGCGGTCTCGACGAGCGCCGGGCCCGAGGCATCGCCCGAGAGGAGCACCCGAGCGGACTCGATCTCGATCGAGCCCCCCGCGTTCGGACCGCTCGTCTGGGTCGCGATGCCGCCGCCGCCGCCGATCCGGATCGAGCCGCTGCGCGGATCGCCCGAGCCGACGAAGAGGTCGCCGCCCGCGTCGCCCGCGACGAAGGCGTTCGAGACGAGCGAGTCGATCTGGCTCTGGCCTTCGAGTCGGATCTCCGCGGCCCGGATCGAGATCGATCCAGCGGCTCCACCGGCCGTGCTCCGGGCGTTCACGTCCGCATCGGAGAGGACGACCGTCGTGGCCTCGAGCGAGATCGCGCCTCCCGCGCCGTCCGTCCCCGTGCGGCTCTCGATCGCGGCTCCGTTCATCAGGTCGATGCGAGCCCCGTCGGCCGCGCCGATCAGGCGCACGTCGCCGCCCACCCCTTC
>JAHEJV010000304.1 GCA_024638705.1 Deltaproteobacteria bacterium
CTCGAGGCCGACGGCGGCCGCGGCGTCGATGCCCTCGAGGACGCGCGCCGGGCCGAAGTCGCGGCCGCTCATGCGCTTGAAGACTTCCTCGTCGTGGCTGTCGAGGCTGACGGTGACGCGCTGCAACCCGGCATCGGCCAGCCCCTGCGCCTGCTTCGCGAGCAGGTAGCCGTTGGTGGTGAGGGTGAGATCGTCGAGGCCGTCGATCTGGGAGAGCCCGGCGATCAGCCCCGGCAGGCCGTGGCGCAGCAGCGGCTCGCCGCCGGTGATGCGGATCTTCTCCGTGCCGAGGCCGACGAAGATCCGCGCGAGCCGCTCGATCTCCTCGAAGGTGAGCAGTTGGGGCCGCGGCAGGAACGGGTACTTCTCGCCGTAGATCTCCGCCGGCATGCAGTAGGGACAGCGGAAGTTGCAGCGGTCGGTGACCGAGATGCGCAGGTCGTGGAGGCGACGGCCGAGGGCGTCGCGCGCGGGCTGGGTGGGAGGTTCGGTCACCGGGGTCCGTCCGGGGTCGAAGGGGTCGGGCTCGGGGAAAGTTGACTCGCAGGTACAGTATCGTAGTCTTCGCGCGATGCAGCTGCTCGCGAGCGAAGAATACGGCCTCCGGTGCCTGCTCCAGCTCGCTCGCGCGGAAGCGCGTGCGGAGGATGGCGCGCCCGTCTCGATTTCGCAGATCGCCGGCAGCGAGGGCCTCTCGCCCGAGTACACCGCGAAGCTGATGCGCGAGCTGCGCATGGGCGGGCTCGTCGAGAGCGTCCGCGGCACGGCCGGCGGCTATCGCCTCGCCCGCCCCGCCGCCGACATCAGCGTCTGGTCCGCGCTCTCGGTGCTAGGCGGCGCCTTCTTCTCGGAAGCCTTCTGCGAGTGTCACGGCGGGCAGCAGCGCCAGTGCGTCCGTTCGAGCGACTGCTCGCTGCGCGCGCTCTGGCGCGCCGTGCAATCCGCCCTGCGCGAGACCCTCGAGAAGATCTCCCTCGCCGATCTCCAGCGGGACGAGCGCGCGATGGTCGACTTCCTCGACCCGGTGCGCCTCGTGCCGCTGCTCTCCACCGAACCCACCTGACCCCTCTAGGAGGAAATCCCATGGACGACGCCACCCGCGAACGCATCGACGGCCTCGTGAAGGGCCATCCCGTCACGCTCTTCATGAAGGGCAATCGACAGATGCCCCAGTGCGGCTTCTCCGCCACCGTCGTGCAGATCCTCGACCAGCTGCTCCCCGACTATCAGACCGTCGACGTCCTCCAGGACCCGGCGATCCGGGAGGGGATCAAGGAGTACTCGTCCTGGCCGACGATCCCCCAGCTCTACGTCGCCGGCGAGTTCCAGGGCGGCTGCGACATCGTGATCGAGATGTACGAGAACGGCGAGCTCCAGCAGAAGCTCCAGCCGTCGAGCTGACGCCACTTCCGCCGCGGGACGCCAGTACAGCGTCCGTCCCGGTTGCCCCCGGGACGACTTCCGACGCATCGAGGCGCTGATCGAGACCCTCGTCCCCCTGGACGTCGACGGGCCCGACGCCTGATTCGGCGCGGGCCCGGTGCGGGGGAGAAGAGAAAGGGCGGCGAGTCCGCTCGGTACTCGATCCAGCGGCAGCAACAGCTTCGACACGGCAGCGGGTGCGCCCCTCAGCAGCGTCCTCGCCAACCCCTCCGGCGTTTCCATCGGGCGCCCGGCGCGGGGCCTTGACCGGAGAGTGCGAGCGCGGAAGGGTGTGGCCTGCGCGCCCCGCCCCGGAGACCCGACATGAGCACCCGAGTCGACGCGCCCGCCTGGTTCCGGCGGGCGCTTTCCGACGTCCCCGCCCACGGCGAGGTGAAGGTCGAAAGCGCCCGCATCCACTACCTCCAGTGGGGCGGACGCGGCCGTCCCGGCATCGTGTTCGTGCACGGCGGCGCGGCCCACGCGCACTGGTGGAGCTTCATCGCTCCGCTCTTCACCCACGAGTACAGCGTGGCGGCCCTCGACCTCTCGGGGCATGGCGATTCGGATCGACGTCCGGAATATCCCCGCGATCTGTGGGCGCGCGAGGTGATCGCGGTCGCCGAGGACGCCGGCTTCGACGGGCCGCCGATCGTGGTCGGCCACAGCATGGGCGGCTTCGTCACGATCACCGCGGCGGTCGAGTTCGGCGACCAGCTCGCCGGCGCGGTCGTGCTCGATTCGCCGGTGCGACGCCCCGACCCGGAGGAAGTGGAAGGCGCACGCGGCAAGGCCTTCCGCAACCCGAAGGTCTATCCCGACGTCGAGACGGCGCTGCGCCACTTCCGCACGGTGCCGGACCAGCCGACGTCGCTGCCCTACGTGATGGACCACATCGGCCGCGAATCGCTCAAGGCGGTCGAAGACGGCTTCACCTGGAAGTTCGACCCGGTGATCTTTCAACGCACGACGCCGCGCGCCACCCACGAAGTGCTGCCGAAGGTGCGCAGTCGCCTCGCCCTCTTCCGTGCCGAGCACGGGCTCGTGACGCCGGACATCGGCGAGTACATGTACGAGCTGCTGGGACGCAACGCGCCGGTGATCGAGATCCCCGAGGCCTATCACCACATCATGCTCGATCAGCCGCTGCCGCTGGTGACGGGCCTGCGCACGCTGCTCGCCGACTGGGAGCACTCCCTGCCCCGCGCGCGCCGGTCCTGAGGGCGCGTCGCGTGTCGCGTCCCGACCGCGCTTGACGCCCCCCCGTCGGCCCGGGACACTGAACCGGACCGATGACCGAACGCCCGTCCTCTGCCGCATCGGGCGAGCCTCCCGCGCGCAAGCCCCCGTGGCTCAAGGTGCGCGTGCGCGAGTCGCCCGAGTTCCTCGCCACGCGCGATCTGATGCGCCGCGCCCGGCTCGGCACGGTCTGCGAAGAGGCGGCGTGTCCGAACATCCACGAGTGCTGGGCGAACCGGCACGCGACGGTGATGATCCTCGGTACGGTGTGCACGCGCGCGTGCGCGTTCTGCAACGTCGCGACGGGAAAGCCCGACCGGGTCGACCCGGAAGAGCCCGAGCGATTGGCGGAAGCGGTCGCCGAGCTCGGGCTGCGCCACGTCGTCGTGACGTCGGTCGACCGCGACGATCTCGAGGATGGCGGTGCATCGCACTTCGTCGCGTGCATCGAGGCGATCCGCCGCCGCGCTCCCGGCACGACGATCGAGATCCTGACGCCCGACTTCCGCCACAAGGACGGCGCCGCGCTGCGCGTCGCGGCGGCGCGTCCGGACGTCTACAACCACAACGTCGAGACGGTGCCGCGCCTCTACCGCGCGATCCGCCCAGGCGCGAAATTCGAGAACTCGGTGTCGCTGCTCGCGTCGGTCAAAGGCGCCGCTCCCGAGACGTTCACGAAGTCGGGGCTGATGGTCGGGCTCGGCGAAGAGTACGACGAAATACTGACCGTGATGGATGCGCTGCGCGAAGCCGACGTCGACTTCCTGACGATCGGCCAGTATCTGCGGCCGACGCCGAAGCACGCGCCGGTCGCGCGCTACGTCGAGCCAGAAGAATTCGAGCGCTACCGCGAGGAAGCCATGGCGCGCGGCTTCCTGCTCGTGGCGTCGTCGCCCCTCACGCGCTCCTCCTATCATGCCGATCAGGATTTCGAGCGCCTGCGGGCGGCTCGTCTGGCCGCTGGCGCTCGCTGACCCCGGAGAATTCCATGTCCGACGACCGACCGGTCGACGTCGATCCCCAGGAAACCCAGGAATGGCTCGACGCCCTCGACTCCGCGCTCCAGCGCGAAGGCGCCCTGCGCGCCCACTTCCTGATCGAACAGCTGATCGACAAGGCGCGGCGCTCGGGCGCGCACCTGCCCTACAAGGCGACGACGGCCTACGTCAACACGATCGACCCGAGCGACGAGAAGCCCGCGCCGGGCGAGCCCGGCCTCGAACACCGCATCCGTTCGATCATCCGCTGGAACGCGCTCGCGCTCGTCGTGCAGACCAACCGCGACCACGCCGGGCTCGGCGGCCACATCGCCAGCTTCGCCAGCGCCGCCACGCTCTACGACGTCGGCTTCAACCACTTCTTCCACGCGCCCACCGACGACTTCGCCGGCGACCTCCTCTACATCCAGGGCCACTGCTCGCCCGGCATCTACGCGCGCGCGTTCCTCGAGGGCCGCATCAGCGAGCAGGAGATGCACCGCTTCCGACAGGAGGTGGGCGAGAAGGGCCTGTCCTCCTACCCGCACCCGTGGTTGATGCCCGACTTCTGGCAGTTCCCCACGGTGTCGATGGGGCTCGGTCCGATCATGGCGATCTACCAGGCGCGCCTGATGAAGTATCTCGAGCATCGCGGCCTGATCGACGCGAACGAACGCCACGTCTGGGCGTTCATGGGCGACGGCGAGATGGACGAGCCCGAAAGCCTCGGCGCGATCGGACTCGCGTCGCGCGAGAGGCTCGACAACCTGATCTTCGTCGTGAACTGCAACCTCCAGCGCCTCGACGGCCCGGTGCGCGGCAACGGCAAGATCATCCAGGAGCTCGAGGGCACCTTCCGCGGCGCGGGCTGGAACGTGCTCAAGGTGATCTGGGGCGATCGCTGGGACCCGCTCTTCGCGAAGGACAAGAAGGGCCTGCTGCGCCAGCGCATGGAAGAAGCCGTCGACGGCGACTACCAGAACTACAAGGTGCGCGGGGGCGCCTACACGCGCGAGCATTTCTTCGGGAAGTATCCCGAGCTGCGCGAGATGGTCGCCAACATGACCGACGACGACATCTGGCAGCTCAACCGCGGCGGCCACGACCCGCAGAAGATCTACGCCGCCTACGCCGCGGCGACAGCCCACGAGGGTCAGCCGACCGTGATCCTCGCGAAGACCGTGAAGGGCTACGGGATGGGCGAGGCCGGCGAGGGCCAGAACATCACCCATCAGCAGAAGAAGATGGGCGAGGATGCCCTGCGCGTCTTCCGCGACCGCTACCGCATCCCGATCCCCGACGATCAGATCGCCGAGACGCCTTTCTTCAAGCCCGGCGACGACTCGCCGGAGATCAAGTACATGCACGAGCGCCGCGAGGCACTCGGCGGCTACCTCCCGGCGCGGACGCCGGTGGTGGAGGATCTCGAAGCGCCGCCCCTCGAAACCTTCGAGAACGTGATCGGCGATTCGGGAAAGCGCGAGATCTCCACGACGATGGCCTTCGTGCGGATCCTCTCGACGCTCACCCGCCACGAGAAGCTCGGGAAGCGCGTCGTGCCGATCGTCCCCGACGAGGCACGCACCTTCGGCATGGAGGGCCTGTTCCGACAGCTCGGCATCTACGCGTCGGAAGGTCAGCTCTACGAGCCCGTCGACCACGAGCAGGTGATGTACTACCGCGAAGATCGCGAGGGACAGATCCTCCAGGAGGGGATCAACGAAGCCGGCGCGATGTCGTCGTGGATCGCGGCGGGCACGGCCTACGCCAACCACGGCGTGCAGCTCATCCCTTTCTACATCTTCTACTCGATGTTCGGCTTCCAGCGCATCGGCGACCTCGCCTGGGCGGCCGGCGATTCGCGCACGCGCGGCTTCCTGCTCGGCGGAACGTCCGGGCGCACGACGCTCGC
>JAHEJV010000038.1:0-2480 GCA_024638705.1 Deltaproteobacteria bacterium
GGTCGCCGCGGCGCGCATCGTCGCGACCATCGCGTCGGTCACCGCGGCGCGCATCGCCGTCGCCGCGATCGCGTCGGCCGTCGCGCCCCACGCGGTCGCGATGGCGCCCATCGCGATCCCCGCGATCGCGGAAACCGCCACCGTCTCGCGGTCCGTCGCGTTCGAAGCGCGCGCGCTCGAAGAGCGAGACGAAGAATCCGTCGCCGCCTCCTCCGCCGCCCCCGTGTCGCGCGTGGGACCGCCCGCCGTCGTGACGCCGGTGGTGGCGTCTGCGGTGATGGTGATCGCGATCGCGCCAGTGCACCCAGTTGCGCAGCGTGTGATGGAAGACGCTGCCGCCGCGGTAGTGATGCCGGTAGTGGCGATCGAAGCCGTGGGAGAGATGGGTGTAGTGACGGTAGTGGTGCCCACCGAAGAACCAGTGCGCGAAGTGCACCGACGGCAAGCCGAACCACACATAACTCCGGTGGTGATGGTGGTGGTAGAAGCCGAAATGCGGCGGGTAGTGGTACCAGTAGCCGTAGGGGAAGAGATAGGCGTCGGCGTACCAGTAGGGATACCCGAACCAGAAGGGATAGGGATGCACCGTGACGTGGATGCGCGTGCGCACCTCGGGTTCGGTCAGCTCGTCGTAGTCGTAGCCGTAATCGTCCGCGTAGGCGCGCGCCGACGCTTCGAGCTCTTCGGCGGCTTCGGGATCGTCGGCGATCGACTTCGCCCACTGCTCGCGGGCCAGCGCCTCGCTCGCCGCGACTTCCTCACCGAGCGCGGCCAGATGAGCGCGCGTCGTCGCCGGGTCTTCGCGGAAGCTGTCGCCGAGCCGGACGACGAGGTTCACGCGGCGGGCCAACAGCGAGAGCAGCTCGGGCTCCTCGAGCAGATCGCGGAAGGCCTCGCGCGACGCGTCGTCGGGAAGGTCGCGCAAGAGCAACGCGAAGCGCTCGTTCGCGCGCTCCTGGATCGAGAAGACGTGACCGAGCAGCTGGGGATGCTCGCCGCCGACGGTGCGGATCGCCGACGCCAGCGCGTCGGGCCGGCCGGCCGCGATCTCGTCGAGCTGCTTCGCACTGCGCGGCCCGCGTCCTGCCATCTCGGTGAGCAGACCCGGCTCGCGCACGATCTCCCAGAGCTGCTCCTGGGTCTCGCGATCGAGGTCGGCGATGCGCTCCTGGAAGTCGGTGCTCGACTGCTCCTGGATGCGCTGCACCTCGACGAGGGTGTCGACGTGCTGGGTGGCGAGGAGCGCGGCCTCGCGCAGCGAGGGCGGCTGCACCGCGATGCGCTCGAGGGCTTCGCGGTCGGTCTCTTCGAGCGATTCGAGGTCGGAGGGTGTGGTGAGCGCGGCGGCCGGGAGCGGCGCGAGGACCAGCCAGGCCAGCCCGAGCAGGACCCAGCGGAGATTCCGATGCGTTGCGGATCCGGTGCTCGGGTGGCGCTCGTCCATGTCGGGCTCCTCGCGGCGTGCGTCCCGTCAGGGCGCGGCGCTCGGACGCCAGAGGCGTCGCGGTATTCGTCCGACGGGGCCGAAACCCGCGCCGTGGCGGTCGCCGCACCGACAGTCTGACACGAGATCCGTTCGATGCGAAGCGGATCCGCCGTCGGTGGACAGCGCATCCGGGTCACATTGGGAACCCGCGGGGACCCGCGATTTCGGCGGGATCGACGCTAGGAGCCCTTCTTCTTGAGCTCGGCGTCGTGCTCGGCGATGAATCGCCGGATCTCGTCGGCCATGTCGAGGACGCTCTCCCACTGCTCCTTGTAGAGCGTGACGGGGAAGCGCCCGAGGCCATAGAGCGAAACCGCGCCCTTCTGGCTCACTTTGAGCGAGATGGCGCGGCTCTTCTGCTCTTTCAGAGCCTCGTTCTCGGCGCGCAGCCGCTCCAGCTCGGCCCGCAGGTCGTCATCGGACATGCGGGAATGCTAGCGGCGCGGACGGCGCGAGCGCATCGGCCCACGCGAGGTGGGCCGCCGATCAGAACGCGGTGGGCGGCGTGATGAGTCGCACGCGACGGGTCTCCACCATGTGGAGCATCGTGGCGACGATCTCGTCCTCGTCCGGGGTGATCTCGGCGATCACGTCGAGCAGCTCGGCCAGCGTGATGGCCAGGGGTTCTTCGATCACTTCGCTCTGGATTGCGGCGCTCATGTTTTTTTGGCCCTCCTGACCCGGCCCTTGAGCAGCCTCTGTGCCAAACCCGCCGATTTCGTTCACGAAAACTCAACTCCTCGAAAATGCTGGGGATTCTGGATCCGTCCCCGCCGCCGCGGGATGCGGCCTGCCGCCGCGCCCTGTCGGGATCCCGATTCGCGTGTCGATTCTCGAGACACGTCCGGCGAGGCTCGCGGCAGTCCGGGCCTCCGATAGCCTTCGCGCACCTTGGAGCTGCACCGGACCAGCGGACGCTCGGGGCTGGGCTTCGCCCTCGCCCTCACGACGATGTTTCTCTGGGCCGTTCTGCCGATCGCGCTCCAGGGCGTAC
>JAHEJV010000038.1:2490-20261 GCA_024638705.1 Deltaproteobacteria bacterium
GGCCCTCCTGCTCGGCGGCTTCCTCGCCGTCCGCGGCGACCTCCCCGACGCGCGCGCCGTCGGCCGGCCCCGCGCCGTCCTCCTCGCCCTGGCGACGATCTTCCTCGCCGCCAACTACGCCGGCTATCTCGTCGGGCTCGACTGGAGCAGCGCCGCGGACGCCCAGGTGCTGATCCAGCTCGGCCCGATCCTGCTCAGCCTCGGCGGCCTCTTCGTCTTCCGCGAGCACTTCACCCGCGTCCAGTGGATGGGATTGTTGGTGTTGTTCGCGGGCGTCGCCGTCTTCGTCGCGGTGCGTCTCGCGAATGCGCCGATCGGCGAATCGGGTCTGCAGGCGGGAATGGCGATGATCGTTTTCGCGGCGATCGTCTGGGCGGTGTACGGGCTCGCGCAGAAGCAGCTGCTGCACACCTTCTCGTCCGCCCACGTGCTGCTCTTCGTCTATGCCGGCAGCGCGGTCGTCTTCACCCCCTTCGCCGCGCCCGCGACGCTCGCGGGCCTCGACGCGACGCACGCCGCCGTGCTCGCCTTCTGCGCGCTGAACACCGTCGTCGGCTACGGCGCGTTCGCCGAATCGCTCGCGCACTGGGAGGCGTCGCGCGTCGGCGCGGTGCTCGCGCTGACGCCGATCGCCACGCTGGTGCTCGCCGCGGCCCTCGAAGCCTTCACCCCGTCGTGGGGCGTGGGTCAGACACTGGCGCTCGGTGGCTGGGTCGGCGCCCTGCTCGTCGTGGCCGGTTCGCTCGCGGTTTCACTCGGCGCGCGGCCGGGTCCGGAGCTGCCGACCGTCGGCCAGACCCGGCGCCCGGCGCCTTGCGGCATCAGAACATCGCGATCGGATTGACCGGCGAACCGGTGCCTCCGCGCACCCGCAGCGGCGCAACCGAGAAGAGGAACTCCCAGCGGCCGCGTTCGGCGCAGGCTGTGGACAGGCCCGAGAGATCGAGGTTGTCGAGCAGGTGCACGCCCATCGCCACGAGACAGCACTGATGCACCGGCACCGGCCATTCGGGGAGCGGCAGGTTGGGCAGGGCGTCGGAGATGCCGTCGCTCGCGAGCACCGCGATGCGCCGCTCGTGGAGCCAGGGGATGCAGTGCGGATGCAGGCCGGCGAGCCCCTCCGCCACCGGGTCCCAGGGGCCGTGCTCCGCGCGACGGGCGTCGCGACCGGTCGAGATCAGCAGCAGGTCGCCCTCCTCGACGCGGACGCCCTGGGCCGCTTCGGCGGCGTCGAGGTCGTCGGGCGTGATGCGCTGGTCGGGCTCGAGCCAGGGGACGCCGCGCAGCCGCGGGATGTCGAGCAGCACGCCGCGCGTCGCGATGCCGTCGCGCGCGGCGAGGATGTCGTTCTTCATCGCGCCGACGCTCTTCACGTCGCTGGCGGGGAAGCCGTTGTACATCTGCTCGTCGACGAAGACGTGGCAGAGCGCATCGATATGCGACGTCGCCATGCCGTGGAAGGAGATGCCGATGTAGTCGAGCGCCGTCTCGAGCCCGGTGACGCCGCTCGCGCCGGCGACGTCGCCCGCCATCAGCATGTGGTGCTGCGCCGGGACGGGGTTCTCGATCGAGGGCGCGACGGGGAAGTCGAGAGCGCACGACACGACGCGGCCCTCGGTGACGGTGCGCGCGGCGCGCAGGCGGACGGCGTCGGTGATGAAGTTCAGCGCGCCCGCCTCGTCGTCTTTGCCCCAGCGTCCCCAGTTCTTCACCGCCTCGAAGGTCCCGGCCATCCACTCCGCGGTCACTTCCACCAGGGCGCCTGCGTCGCTCATGCCACCTCCGCTTCCCGGAACTCGGGAATCAACGTCTCGCCCACGATGCGCAGGCTCGAGAGGACGTCCTCCTGCGCGAGGTGACCGAAGGACATCAGGCACATCAGGCGATCGACGCCGGTCGCCGCATAACCCGCCACCTTCTCGCGACACGCGTCGACGTCACCGATCACGACGCTCTCCACCGGCTCGAGCACCTCGAAGGCCTCGACCGGATCGATCGTCTCGCCGACGAGCTGTCGGTTGAGCAGGCGGATCACCGGCACCGGATCGTCGAGGTCGATTTCGCCCGTCACCGTCTCCGCATCGACACTGCGGGATGCACGCGGGTCGTTGCTCTGGAGGTCGCCGCGGATCGCGTCGATCCACAGGCTGCGCGGCACCTGGAACACCCGCGGCGCCGCGTTCAGGAACCACAGCGCCGACTCCGCCGCGCGGCTCGCGATCGCCTGATCGCGCGTCTCGGCGCAATGCAGGAAGGTGAAGACGGCGCGCTGCTCGTTCACCGCCGCGCCGACGGGCGCGGCGCCGCTCGCGCGTCCGGCGGCGTACTCGGCGAAGAGCGCGCGCAGGCTTTCGAGCGGGGTGAAGAGCGTCGTCGCGAGGACCCCCACGCCGAGCTCGCCCGCCATTCGGAACGACTCGGGGCTAGTGCACGTCTGCCACAGCGGCGGGTGCGGCGTCTGCACCGGCTTCGGCAACACGCTGCGCTCGGGGATCGCGAGCAGGTCGCTCTTCCAGCGGAACCGGTCCTCGGTCCACATCTTCGGGATCACCGTCAGCGCCTCGCGCAGCTCGGCGCGCGAGCGATCCGGGTCGACGCCGAAGGCGTCCCACTCGGTGCCGCCGGAGCGCGCGAGGCCGAGGTCGAGGCGGCCTTCGGAGACGACGTCGGTGAAGGCCGCGCGCTCGGCGACGCGGATCGGGTGGTTGATGGAGAACGGCGCGAGCACCCCCGAGTGTCCGAGCCGGATGCGCTGTGTCGCGCGCGCCAGCACGACGAGCATCAGTTCGGGCACCGAGCTGTAGCTGAACTCGGTCGCGCCGTGGTGCTCGACGGTCCACCAGCATCCGTAGCCGAGCGAGTCGGCGAGGACGGCCTGCTCGATCGCGTCGAAGTAGACCTGGCGCTCGCGGATCGGGTCGCCGCGGTCGGCGCGCTGGAGCTCGGAGAAGACGTCGAATGCGATCGGGTTCGCGGGCATCGGTCGGACACTCCCGTGACGCGTCGCCTTGACGGCGCGGGCCTCGATCCGGGACGCTACCGCCGATCGCGCCGCACGCCCCCCGAGATCCGGTTCGCGCCGCACGCCCCCCAACCCGACGAGGAATCCGCGCTGGCCGACGACGCCCCCGCCGACGACCCTGCCGCCCCCGCCCACTGGAAGCCCCTCTCGGTCTTCCATTTCACGATCTCGGTCGCGTCGCTCGAGCGGTCGATCGACTTCTACACGACGCTCGGCTTCCGCGTGCTGCGCCACAACGCGGACGTCGTGTGGCCCGACTACGTGGCGACCCAGTTCGGGCTCGATCGCGCACAGGGACGCGGCGCCCTGCTCGCGCTCGGCGAGGACGCCCTGCACACCCGCCTCGACCTGCTGCAATGGCTCGAGCCCGTGGCGGAGTTCTCGACGACGCCGCCGGCGACGACGGCGCCGCGCATCGTGGCGATCCGCACCGAGAACGTGCGCGCCGCCTACGACGACCTGCGCCGGCGCGGCATCGCGTTCATCACGGAACCGCGCGGCCCCGACGAACCGACCGGCATCGAGGCCGTGGTGTGCTGCCGCGACCCCGACGGCACGATCGTCGAGTTGATCGAGTATCTGCCCGGCGTGCTCGGCAGCCGCATCGACAGCCTGGAGCGGCGCCGCTAGTCGCGCACTGCTAGTCGAGGATGTTGCGCAGGATCGACTCGGCGACCTCGCCGGCGGTGTCGCCCAGCTCCTTGCCGACCGCGCGCCCGAGCTCGTGCCCGGCGGTCGCGGCGACGACGCGCCGCGTGAAGACGCGCGCGATCTCCCTGCTGAGCTCGCCCCCCGTCGCGCCGTCTTCGCCGCCGAGGTCGCTCATCTCGAGCGGCGGGAGCTTCACGGTCTCGGGCTCGTCGTCGCCCTCGCGCCAGACGAGGATCTCGCCGCCGTCGAAGCGCAGCGCCTCGATGGCGACGCGCTGCGGCTCTCCCCCGCTCTGCGTCTCGTCGTCCTTCGGCTTGTGCGCGGAGAGATGGTGGACGACGTGCTCGATGTTCGAGTCGCCGCTCTCGGTCACCTCGAAGCGCACGGTCGACTCGCCGATCCGGACGGCGGTCACGCGGAAGGGCTGCTCCCCGACCGACGCGGCGTCGATGCGGAGATCGATCTCGTCGAAGCGGAAGAGATCGGCGTCGCTGAACCCCTCCGGATTGGCGACGGTCAGGCCGCGGATCGTGCCGCGTCCCTCGGTGAGCGTGAGGTCGACGCCTGCGACGCTCGCCTCTGCGCCGAGGCTGCGCGACACGCTGTCCTCGATCGCCCGCGCGACGCGCGCGTCGAGCGAGAGCAGGAGATAGGCCACGCCGACCGCGGCGACGACGAGCAGGATCAGGAAGAGACGTTTCACGGCGTCGGAACGATGGCACGTTCTGCCGGCGGACGTGAGAGGCCGCGCGCCTGCGCCCGATCGGCCGGCACGACGTCGCCCTGCACGACGTCGCCCTGCACGACGTCGATGGTAAAGGGCGAATCCGGCTCCTCCTCCAGCCCCGACTCGATCAGGTGCTCGAGCAGGATGCGGCCTACCTCGAGGATCATCCCCGGGTGCGACTGCACCGAGTGGCCCGACCGCACGACGTGCTCGCTGCGCACGCCCGCGAGGTGCGCGCTCGTATACTCGACCACGCCGTCGTTCCCCTCCTCGGGCGGGCCGCCGCCGTCCACGGCGATGATCGAGTGGGCGGAGACATGGGGCGCGATCGGCAGCTCGCGCAGGGTCATCAGGAAAGGATTCGACGGCGTCATGTTGTCGATCGCCGTCGGGATCTTCTTCATGCTGTCGTGCTCGGCGAGGTCGGGGTTCTGCGCCACCACGTCCGCCATCGTCTGCACGACCCACACCGGCATCGTCACCAGGTCGCCGACGACTCCGGCGGCGCGCCAGAGCGTGAGGAACGACCCGCCGTGGGGCGTCGCGACGAAGACGACGCGATGCACGAAGGGAAGCGGCTCGAAGAAGAGGCTGCGCCGCAGCACCTGCTCCTGCTTCGCGTCGAGCTCGAGCTCTTCGATCGGCACCGGGTAGGTCCAGAAACGATCGCCGCTCGAGACGGAGGTGAGCTTCGTGAGCAGTCCGCCCTGGCTGTGCCCCATCACCACCATGTTGCGCAGCATCGCGTCGTCGCCGTCCGGATCGAGCTCGGCGACGGCATTCTGGAGCGATTCGCGCAGCAGTCCGGCCGAGAAGGAGACCGGCTGCCCGGTGTCGTAGGTGAAGAGCCAGATCTGGTAGTGGTCGCGCAGGATCTCGACGCCCATTACCTCGTTCACCAGCTCGGCCCAACGCCCCGGGCTCGACGCGGTGCCGTGCACGAGCACGAGCGGAATGCGACCCGGCGTGTAGGGATGGAGCATGAACAGGCCCTTGCCGAACTGGTCGGGGGGACGGATGCCGAGCGTGCCGAAGAAGCCCGCCGTCTCGCTCTCCCAGAATCGCGAGAGCGTGAGCGTGCTGGCGAGTGCGGCCGTCGTCTCGAACTCGAGCGGCACGCGGCGTCCCGCGACGTCGACCCACTCGTCGTTGTGCGCGCCGAACACGTCGACGCGTCCGCGCAGCCGGCCGCTCACGATGCCGGCGCGGGGCGTGGCGATGCGCAGGAGGATCGTGACGGGGACGCGGACGATGTTCGGGATCGGCGTGGCGGGCGTGCGCGCGTCTTCGGCGAGGTGGGTGCGGGCCGCGAGCGGCGCGCCGATGCCCGGATGCCGATAGCGATTGCGCAGGCCGTGCACGAGCAGATCGGCGGACGCGTAGAAGTCGATCAGCTCGTAGTCGCCCCAGCGGAAGTCCTCCTCGTCCACCTCGATCTCGATCTCGCCGAAGGGCAGCTCGTGGACGCCGGCTTGCACCGCCAACGATCCGCTCTCGGGGTCGCCGAGACCGCGCGTGAGGCCGCGGTTGTAGAGATCCGCCGCGATGCGCAGGCGCGGATCGAGGTTGGGCGGGATATGGCTGGGATCGTCGGGAAACATGAACGCGTAGGCGTAGACCGCGGCGGCGAGGTAGTGCTTGCGGCTGTCCGTGCGGACGGCGTGAAGGAACGAGAGCTCGGCGAGCGCGAAGAGGCGGTCGGAGGCCTCGGCCCAGAAGATGTCGCGACGCATGCGCTCGAGGGTGAGCGCGGGATACTCCTCGTAGCCCGCTGCGAGCGCGCTGCGTTGCAGCACCGCCATCGAGAACGAGCTCGGCTCGTCGCCGGAGAGCGCGCTCTTCACGAGCTGCGCGTGGACGGTGCGCGGGTTCTGCACCTCGACGCCGATCGGCGCCGTGCAGCCGACGGCCACGAGCGCCATCGTCACGAGCGCGCACCGGAGCCGACCCGTCCCGGGCGAAGCGACGGTTCCACATCGTCTCTCGCGAACCGCTGCCATGCGAACCTCTCCTCCCCTGTTCACGTGTCGAACCCGTTCGCGTCGGCCACCGCCGCGTACCAGCGCCCCGACTCCTTGAGCGTGCGCTCGCGCTCGCTGCTCGCGAAGTCCACCCAGGAGAGCCCGAAGCGCTGCCGGTAGCCCTCGCTCCACTCGAAGTTGTCGAGCAGCGTCCAGGCGTGATAGGCGCGCACGTCGGCGCCGGCCTCGATCGCGCGGTGGAGCGCTGCGAGATAGCCGCGGAAGAAGTCGATGCGGCGCTCGTCGCGGATGCGGCCGTCCGGGCCGGGTGCGTCGGCGTAGGAGCAGCCGTTCTCGGTGATCTCGATCGCCGGCGTGTCGTAGTCGCGGGTGATGCGCAGCACCATGTCGTGCAGCGCGTCCGGCCACACCTCCCAGCCGAAGTCGGTGCGCGGGCCCGACTCGCCCGGCGGACCGACGGCGCGCGCATCGAGCCCCCACGACGCCCCTTCCTCGTGGCGGACGTGCGAGCGCACGTAGAGATTGATGCCGACGAAGTCGAGCGGTGCCTCCATCCGCTCGAAGTCGCCATCGCGCACGCCCATCGCCTCGAGCGGCGCGCCGCCCGGGAACGCGTCAGGGTAACGGCCGCGCAGCGCCGGCTCGAGGAACCAGGTGTTCGCGAAGGCGTGCCAGCGCTCGGCGGCCTCCGCGTCGGCTTCATCGTCGCCCGCCGGCTCGCACGCGGTCATGCTGAACGCGCTGCCGATGCGCGCGTCGGCGCGCACCGAGCTCAGCGCGCGGAAGGCGTCGCCCTGGGCGAGGTTCACGGTGTGGCTCGCGCGCAGGAAGGCGTCGCCGTCGCGGCGCCCGGGGGCGTGGATTCCGATCGCATAGCCCATCAGCGTGAAGACGCCGGGCTCGTTGAAGATCGACCACGTCCCGACGCGGTCGCCGAGCGCTCGTCCCACGATCTCGGCGTAGTCGGCGAAGCGCGATGCGGTGTCGCGCTCGGGCCAGCCGCCGCGGTCTTCGAGGGCCTGGGGCAGGTCCCAATGGTAGAGCGTCGGGAAGGGACGGATGCCGGCTTCGAGCAGGTCGTCGACGAGGCGGCTGTAGTAGTCGAGGCCGGCGGGGTTCGCGGGGCCGCTCCCTTCCGGCTGGACGCGCGGCCAGCCGATCGAGAAGCGGTAGCTGCCGAGGTTCATCTCGCGCAATAGCGCGATGTCCCCGCGCCAGCGGTGATAGGAATCGCAGGCGACGTCCCCGGTGTCGCCGCCCGAGATCTTTCCCTCGCTGTGCGCGAAGCGGTCCCAGATCGACTCGCCCTTCCCATCCTCCTTCCACGCACCTTCGATCTGGTAGGAGGCGGTGGCGGTTCCCCAGAGAAAGCCGTCGGGGAAGTGGAGTCGGGTCATGCGGGGCTCCGTTTCTTCGCGTGCGCGTCGGGGGACGAGCGGGCGAAGTCTACACGGGTGTCGCGGCGCCGGGGGCCGCCCGCGGTACCCTGCCGGACCCGGAGGCTCCCTTGACCGCGGCCGCGACCGACCCCGAAGACCTCGCCCGACACTGGACGCTCGACCCCGAGGTCACCTACCTGAACCACGGCTCGTTCGGCGCATGCCCGAAACCCGTGCTCGCCGCCCAACAGGCGCTGCGCGATCAGCTCGAACGCGAGCCGACGCGCTTCTTCACGCGCGAGGCGCCGGCGCTCCTGGCGCAGGCGCGCGCGACGGTCGCCGAGTTCGTCGGCGCGAGCCCGGACGGCCTCGCGTTCGTGCCCAACGTGACGACTGCGATCAACTCGGTGCTGCGTTCGATCCCGCTCCAGGCCGGCGACGAGCTGATCGTCACCGACCACGAGTACAACGCGTCGCGTAACATCCTCGATTACACAGCCAGAGAGCGCGGCTGCCGCGTGGTGGTGGCGAAGATCCCGTTCCCGATCGACGGCCCACGTGCCGTCCTCGAGGCGGTGCTCGCCCGGGTCGGCCCGCGCACGCGGCTCGCGCTCCTCGACCACGTCACCAGCCAGACGGCGATCGTGCTGCCGATCGCGGCGCTCGTCCGCGAGCTCGAATCGCGCGGCGTCGACGTGCTGGTCGACGGCGCCCACGCACCGGGCATGGTCGAGCTGGACGTGGGCGCGCTGAACCCCGCCTACTACGCCGCGAACTGCCACAAGTGGCTGTGCGGCCCGAAGGGCGCCGGCTTCCTGTGGACCCGCGAGGACAAGCGCAAGCACGTTCGCCCCGCCGTCATCAGCCACGGCGCCAATGCGCCGGTCGACCTCGCCCACCGCTACCGGATCGAGTTCGACTGGATGGGCACCGACGATCCGACCGCGGCGCTCGCCCTTCCCGAAGCGCTCCGCTTCATGGGGGGCCTGCTGCCCGGCGGCTGGGCATCGCTGCGCTCGCGCAACCGCGCACTCGTGCTCGAGGGACGCCGCCTCGTCGCAGAGGCGTTGGGCACGGGCCTCCCCTGCCCCGACGAGATGATCGGGTCGATGGCGTCGCTGTCCGTGCCCGAGTCGGATCGCTTCCCCCCGACGAACGCGACGTCCGCCCTCGAACTCGACCCGCTGCACCAGGCCCTCTTCCAAGACCACGCGATCGAGGTCCCGGTGATCACCTGCCCCGCGCACCCGGGACGCCTGTTGCGCATCTCCGCCCAGGCCTACAACACGCAGGGCGACTACGAGCGCCTGGCGGCGGCGCTGCGAGAGCTGCTCGGCGCGTGACGCACTCCGGTGTGCGCTCTGCGCTGGCCGCACCGCGACCCTCGCCACAGGGACACCGCGAGTGGTGGACGCGCAGCGAGTCGGTTCGATTCCACGATCGGTCTCGGGCCTCTCCCGGCCGCCTGCTAGGCAGAGAGCACCCGCGCCAGCGCTTCCATCACCTCGCGCGCACCGCGCCGCGACACCTCCGCGCCGGCCACCAGCGACGAGCCGTGGAAGGTGCGCGGGAAGTTGTGCACTTCGACGGAGACGCCGGCTTCGAGCAGGCGCATCGCGTAGAGGAGGCCCTCGTCGCGCAGCGGGTCGAACTCCATCGTGGAGACGTAGGCGGGCGGGAGGCCCGAGAGGTCTTTCGCGCGGGAGGGCGCAGCGTACTCCGACACCTCACCCGTGTGATCCGCGCCGAGGTAGTGCTTCCAGCTCCACACCGCGTTCGGGCGGTTCCACAGCGGCGTGTCTGTGAAGGCCTTCATCGACGGCGTCTCGAGGCGGTCGTCGAGCTCGGGGATCTCGAGCACCTGGAAGCAGGGGGCCGGGCCGCCGCGGTCGCGCGCGAGCAGCACCGTCGCCGCGGCGAGGCCGCCGCCGGCACTCTGGCCGGCGATCGCGATGCGCGCGGGGTCGATACCCAGCTCCACCGCGTTCCCGGCCGTCCAGACGAGGCCCGCATAACAGTCCTCGATCGCAGCCGGGAAGGGATGCTCGGGCGCGAGGCGGTACTCGACCGACACGACCACACAGCGGAGCTCCGCGGCCACCGCCTGACACCACGGGTCCATCATCTGGATGCTCCCCGCGACGAAGCCGCCACCGTGGATCTCGTACACGCAAGCGAGCGGTCCGGCGGGCGCTTCCTTCGCGCGATAGATGCGCAGCGTCACGTCGGGGTCGCCAGCGCGCCCGGGCACCTGGTGGTCTTCCTTCACGACGTCGTCGCGGTCGGGCGTCTGGGCGAAGAAGATCTCGCGCGCGTTGCGCCCGGCCTGGAGCGCCGCCGGATCGGACATGTCGAGGTCGTCCGGCAGGACGTCGAGGATCGGGACGAGTTCGGGGTCGATCGGATAGTTCGTGCGCTTCGACATGGCGGTCTCCGTTCTGGCTGCGGTCGCGTGGCAGCATTCTGAGGATGCGCCACCGGACGCGCCAGCGGAAAACGTCGCGTCAGCGCTTCCGCATCCGCGCCCATTCCTTCTGCCAGGTGCGGCGCATCGGAGCGCGATCTTCGAGGCTCTCGAAGCCGAAGGCGCGCAGGCGGTGGGCGCGGCGCAGCAGGGTGAGCACCGGACGCGTCGCCCCGGCGGTGTTCTCCCGGATCGTGCGCAGGTAGCGGTCGACCCACAGCCAGCCGACGCCGTCGCGGTAGGGCTGCGGCGCGAGGTCGCTCGTGTCCTCGCCGGAGAACGCGCGGTAGAGCGCGAGCGGCGCGTCCATCCCGAGCGCCGCCCCGAGCGACACCGCGTTGGCGGCGCGGCAGTCGGTCTTGATGAAGCGCAGGCGACCGGTGCGTTCGTCGCGGCGGAACTCGACGGTGACGGCGCCGGAGTAGCCCGAATGCGCGATCACCTGCTCGGCCAGGCGGCGCGCCTCGGGGTCGTGCGCGCTCTCGGCGTAGACGTTCGCACCGAGCGCGTACGGGTGGTCGAAGCCGCCGCCGCGCGAGTAGGCGTACAGGCCGAGCCGGCGGATCTCGTAGGCGACGAGCAGGCGACCGTCGGGGGCGACGACCATCGCGACGCCGATCGACGAGTCGACGTCACCGCGCACGACCTCCTGGAGGATCGGCATCGAGCCGGTACGCCCGAAGATCTCGAGCGCACGCGAGATCAGCCCCTCGCGCGTCTCCCCGCCCGGCAGGGTGAACGCGCCTGTCGCGACGTCGGCGGGGCCGGACGCCCAGACGTCGAGTCGCAGCAGGTAGTGCTGGCGCGCGAGATCGAGCCCGGCCACCAATTCGCGCAGCTCGGCCTCGTCCTTCGGTCGCAGCGTCTCGGGTACGTCGAGGCCGGCTTCCCGCGCTACCGCATAACTCGGGATCTTCTCCATCAGCGGGCCGAGGATCTCCCACGGCGGGTTCGCGACGGAGAACCACTGGGAGAGATGCGCGTGGTGCTGCGAGAAGAGGCGCAGGTAGTCGTCATTGGTGGCGATCAACACGCCGCCGCCCTCGCGGCCGAGCGCTTCGAGCGATGCGAGGGCGCGCTCATCGGAGAAGTGCCAGTCGCGCGGCGCGCCTTCCGGCCGCAGGGCGTTGTGGTCCTCGACGACCGCACGACTCACGTAGCGCGATGCGACGCCGGGCATCCGCGGCCGGTGGTCGAAGGCCAACACTTCGACGCCGGCGCGACCGAGCGAGCGGATGACGCCGATGGCACGGGGCAGCTCGGTGCCCGCCACGATCGCGCGCGGTCGCGACGTCACGGCGACGACCGCCGGCGTGCGTGCGCCCCGGCGACGGGGTTGGCGATCTCGGCGCGGAGCGGGGCGGGGGCGGAAGTCGGTGACATGGGGGCGGCGCAGTATAGTGGACGGCCCCCTGCGCCGATGCGCAGTTCTCGCGCAGAGGCGCGCCCCGACCGGAGGAGCCGTTGGTCGATCTCGTCATCGTCGTGCCGCATCTCGGCGACGGAGGGGTGCAACGCGTCGCCACGACGCTGGCCAACGCGTGGAGCCGCGAAGGGCGCGAGATCGTCATCCTCACCCTCTACCGCGAGCCCGCCTGTTACGCCGTGGACGAGGCCGTGCGGGTCGTCTCGATCCTCGACCACGTCGAGACGCCGTGGCTCCTGCGCGCGATCGAGACGATCCGCCTCGCGCAGCGTCCCGTGCTCGCACGGCTCGGCCGGCTCGCGCGCGGCGCCAGCGCATTCATGTCGCGATGGGCAACGCAGCTCTTCGAAGCGGTCGCCCGTTGGCTCGGCCTCGAACCTCCGTACGACGACCCGGCCTGGCTCGTCGCGCTGCGTCGCTTCGGCGGCGCGTTGCGCCGCACGGCGGCCGCCCTCTCGCCGCCGCGGCTCTTCGAGCGCCTCCTCGAAACCCTGCCGGCGGGCCATCCCACCGCAGGCATGTGGCGGCTCTATCTCCCGGCCTGGCTGCGCGTGCGCACGCTGCGCGCGATCGTCGCCGGCTTCGCGCCGAAGGCGGTGCTAGGCCTTTGCGGTTCGACGAACGTGATGACCGCACTCGCCGGAGAAGACCTCCCGATGCCGGTGATCATCTCCGAGCGCAACGATCCGTCGCGCCAGCGCCTCGAGGCGCCGTGGAACGGGTTCCGCAAGCAGTTCTACGATCGCGCCGATCGCGTGACGGCGAACACGCACGGCGCACTCGACGCACTGCGCCACCACGTCGACGCGAACAAGCTCGACTACGTCCCCAATCCGCTGGTCCGCCCGGCCGGGTCGTCGGCCGCGAGCCTGCACTCGCTCGCTCCCACGATCCTCACCGTCGGTCGGCTCCATCCGCAGAAGGCACAGGACGTGCTGATCCGCGCGTTCGCCCGGCTCGGTCCGGCGTTCGCGCACTGGCGGCTGCGGGTCGTCGGCCAGGGAGAGCTGCGCGGCGAGCTCGAAGCGCTGGCCGAGCACGAGGGCGTGGCGGAACGCATCGACTGGTCCGGCCAGGTCGCCGACCCCTACCCTTATTACGGCGCGGACGACCTCTTCGCCCTGCCCTCGCTCCACGAGGGGATGCCGAACGCGCTGCTCGAAGCGATGAGCTGCGGCATGGCGGTCGTCGTCACCGACGGCTCGCCTGGCCCGATCGAGCTCGTCGAGCACGAACGCACGGGGCTCGTCGCCCGCGCGGGCGACGCGGACGACCTCGCCCGCGCGCTCGAACGGCTCGCCGGCGACCCGGCGCTGCGCCAGCGGCTCGGAGCGGCCGCCCGCGAGCGCGTCGCCGAGTACGACCTCCCGCGCGCCCTGCGCGCCTGGGATCGGATCCTCGGCCTGCCGGATGTCGTGCGGACGGAGCGATCGGCCGATGCGAACCTCATGGCCACCTCGTCCCCGGACCCGGCCGCGTGAAGCTGCCGTCGCTGCAGCGCACGCTCGATCTCGGCCGTTTCACCACGCGCGTCGCGTGGGAAGCGAGTCCGAGCCTGATCGTCGGCCTCGGGTTCACCACGGTGGCGCTCGGCGTCGTGCCCGCCGCCGCTGCCCTCACCGCGCGCGGCTTGATCGACGCCACGGTTCCCCAGCTCACCGCGGACGACCCGTCGCTGTCGCCGGTGCTGCCGTGGCTGATCGCCGGCATGGTGATCGCGATCTTCGAGGCGACGCTCCAGATCCAACGCGAGTACCTGAACAAACGCTTGCACGACGACCTCAACCTCGCCGTGACCGATCGCATCCTCGCCCACGCGTCGGATCTCGACGTCGGCTACTTCGAGAACCCGAACTCGCAAGACCTGCTCGAACGCGCCCAGGACCGCGCGGGCGATCGCTTTCACTCCTTCGTGAACGGCTCGTTCTCGATCGCGACGACCGCCGTGCAGGTGCTCTCGCTCGCCGTCGTCCTCGCGTCGATCGAGCCGCTCACGCTCGTCGCGATCGCGCTGCTCGCCGCGCCCCACCTGGTCTTCCAGTCGCGCCTCGCCACCAACACCTTCGAGATCCAGGAGGCACGCGCGACGAAGCGGCGCTGGACGGCCTACTTCGTCCACCAGCTGACGGTGCAACCCGCCGTCGCGGAGGTGAAGAGCCTCGGCCTCGGTCCCTTCCTCACCGAGAAGTTCCGCAACCTGATGACGGAGTTTCGCGACGAAGACAAGCGCCTCTACCTGCGCGCCCTGATGGGCACGTCGATCTTCGCCACCGCGTCGACGATCGTGTTCTACGCCCTGATGGTGCGGGTGGTGATGCGCGCGATCGAGGGCGCAGCGTCGCTCGGTGACGTCGCGATCTACGCCGGCGCGGCGGCGCGCCTGCGCGGGTCGGTGCAAGAGGGCGTCAACGCGTTCCGGCGCTTGAAGGAAGCGTCGCTCCACATCGCGACGCTGCGACGCTTCCTCGCCGTCGAGCCGCCGCTGCACGCCGGCAGCGGCTTGCGCCCGAAGACGCTGCGCGGGGAGATCGGCTTCGAGAACCTGCGCTTCCAGTATCCCGGCTCGATGGACTGGGCGCTCGACGGCGTGAACCTCCACATCGCGGCGGGCGAGACGATCGCGCTCGTCGGCGAGAACGGCTCGGGAAAGACGACCCTCGCAAAGCTGGTGTCGCGCCTCTACGACCCGACCGAGGGCCGCATCCTCCTCGACGGCCACGACATCGGCGACTACGACCCCGAGTATCTCTACGAACGGATCGGCTTCGTCTTCCAGCAGTTCGCGCGCTACGAGGCGAGCGTCGCCGACAACATCGGCTACGGCGACTGGCGCACGCTGCTGCGCGACCGCGAGCGCGTCGAGCAGATCGCGCGGCTCGCCGGCGTCGACGAGCTCGTCGCGACGATGCCCGACGGCTACGACACCCAGCTCGGACCCCGCTTCGGCGATCACGATCTCTCGGGCGGTCAGTGGCAGCGCATCGCGGTAGCGCGCGCCTTCGCGCGCTCGGCGTCGATCCTGATCCTCGACGAGCCGACGGCGAGTCTCGACGTGCGCGCCGAGCACGCGCTCTTCGAGCGCTTCCGCGCGCTGGCGAAGGGTCGCACGACTCTCCTCATCTCCCACCGCTTCTCCACCGTCTCGATGGCCGATCGCATCGCCGTGATGGAGAACGGACGCATTGCCGAGTGCGACACCCACGATGCGCTCCTCGCGCTCGGCGGACGTTATGCGGAGCTGCACGGACTCCATCGCGGCGAGCTGGACTGACGGATCCCGGGCCGCGAAATCTCCGCTCGCTTCCCGCCCCGCTCGGCGTAGAATGTCGATTGAACACGTTCAACCCGACGTTCGACTCCTGGAAGGGGGCCTTCCTTGGCGAAACCGTTCCGCTTCGCGGTGCAATCGTTCCACGCGGACTCCGCCGACGCGTGGCGCGAGGACGCGCGCAAGACCGAGAGCCAGGGCTACTCCGCGCTGCATCTCGCCGATCACCTGATCGGACCCGGTCCCGCGCTCGAAGCGACGAACCACCCGCTCCAGACGCTGGCGGCGGTGCCGGCGATCGCGGTCGCCGCGGAGGCGACGACGACGCTGCGCGTCGGCTGCCGCGTCTTCTGCATCGACTACCGGCCGGCGGCGGTGCTCGCGAAGGAGGCGGCGACGCTCGACTTCCTCTCGGGCGGCCGACTCGAGATGGGACTCGGCGCGGGCTGGCTGCGGGGGGAGTACGAGGCGGTCGGCATCCCCTTCGACCCGATCGGCGTGCGCATCGATCGCCTCGCCGAGACGGTCGCCTTCGTGAAGGCGCACATGGCGAAGGGGCAGCTCGACATCGCGGGCGATCACGTGACGGCGCGCGGCTATGAGGGCGCGCCGCAACCCGTGCAGCAACCCCACCCGCCGATCATGATCGGGGGCGGCGGCAAACGCGTGCTCTCCCTCGCCGCGCGCGAGGCCGACATCGTGAGCCTCAACTTCAACAACCGCTCGGGCGTCCTCGGCGCCGACGGCGTGAAGAGCGGCACCGCCGACGCGACGGCCGAGAAGATCGGCTGGATCCGCGAGGCGGCCGGCGCGCGCTTCGACGAACTCGAGCTCGAGATCGGCTGCTATTTCGCGTTCGTCGGTCCCGGGACGGAGAAGATCGCGCAGGGGATGGGCGCCTCGCTCGGTCTCACGGCGGAAGAGATGCGCGCCCACCCGCACGGCGTCTTCGGCGAGGTGTCCGCGGTGTGCGACGAGCTCGAGCGGCGACGCGAGCGCTACGGCATCTCCTACATCACCGTCGGCGCAGAGGCGCGCGACGCATTCGCTCCGGTGGTCGCCCGCCTGAGCGGGAAGTAGGGTTCTCCGATGGCGAAGGTGGTGATCGCGGGAACCGTGGACGTGGCGCCGGAGCAGCGCGACCAGGCGATCCGGGACGCGCGCCCGCTGATCGACGAGGCGCTCGGCGAGCCGGGCTGTCTCGCCTACGAATGGACCTTCGATGCGTTCGATCCGGGCCGCATCCACGTCTTCGAGGAATGGGAGAGCGAGGAGACGCTCGTCGTGCATCTGCGCGCGCCGTCCTACCTGAAGATGCTCGCGCATCTCGGGAAGGTGGGGATCACGTCGGCGGTGACGCGCAAGTACCGGGTCGACCGCGACGAGCCGGTCTACGACGAGAGCGGCAAACCGCGGGGCGACTTCTCCTCCTGAAGGCAGGCGTGACGCGCATCGACCAGAAGACTTGGGCGGATCGCATCCGGGCTCGGATCGACTTCGAGTTCGCACGCGACGCGCCGCCCGAGGGCTTCCCGTCCCTGCCCCTCGTCCCGACCGGCCGCTACACCGACCCGGACTTCTACGCCCTCGAGCGGTCGCGGCTGTGGAAACGGACCTGGCTGCTCGCGGGACGCGAGGAGGACTTCGCCGGCCCCGGCCACTTCCGCACCTTCGACCGCAGCGGGTCGCCGCTGCTCCTCGTCCGCGGCGAAGACGACGTCCTGCGCGCGTTCTACAACACCTGTCAGCATCGCGGCGCGCCGGTGGTCCGCGAAGCGTGCGGCGCGGCGAAGCGCTTGCGCTGCCAGTACCACAGCTGGACCTATGGCCTCGACGGCCGCCTGCTCCACGTGCCCGACCGCCGCGACTTCGGCGAGCTCGACACGTCGCGGCGCGCGCTCGCCCCGGTGCGCTGCGAGACCTACGACGGCTGGGTATTCGTGAACGAGGCTGCGTCCGCGCCCTCGCTCCGGGACTGGCTCGGACCGGTGGCGGCGGAGTGGTCGCCGCTACGCGGCGCCGGGTTGCGGGCGCACGGCACGCGCCGCAAACGCGTGCCCGCGAACTGGAAGATCGTGGCCGACGCCTTCCTCGAGACCTATCACGTGCGGACGATCCATCCGCACAGCGTCTCGAAGCTGCTCGATCATCGCGGCGCCGCGATGGGCCTGTTCCCGAACGGACACTCGCGCATGGTCACCCCGAAGTGGCCGGAGGCGATCGAGCGACAGCGCAGCCTGCCGAGCCCGCTGCCGGAGATCCCGGGCCTCGACCCGCTCTTCGCCGAGACGAACCCGGCCTACAGCCTCTTTCCCAACCTCATCACGCCGCTCGACACGGTCGGCTTCCCGTTCATCCTGTTCTGGCCCGTCGACGTGGCGACGACCGACGTCGAGTGGACCTTCTACGGGCCCCCCGCCGAGACGTCGGCGCAGGAGCGCGGGTGGCAGACGCTCCTCGCGCTCTTCGACCCGGTGATGGAAGAGGACTTCGCAAACCTCGGACCGATGCAGGAGTCGGTGGCGTCGGGCGCGCTGGAATCGATCCCACTCAACTATCAGGAGCGGCGCATCTACCACCTGCACGAGGAGATCGATCGTCGTCTCGGCCCCGACGTTCCCGAAGCGCTGCGCGTGGAGCCGGTGCTGGAACCGTTCTGGGAAACGGAGTCGGCCGACATCGCCGGTTGAGCCTCGAGCGGCTTCGACGCCGACCCTCCGTCTCGACAACCAGGATCTCGACGCCGTCGACGGCGATCGTGCGCTCGGACATCGGTCGGTGATCGTGCGGGAAGGCGGCGGTCGGCATCACCGGGCAGAGCAGCACGTCGAAGTCGCGGAAGAACTCCTCCC
>JAHEJV010000305.1 GCA_024638705.1 Deltaproteobacteria bacterium
GTCGACTTCATGGAGCAGGCCACGGGCGCGTTCTACGACGCGGCGGGCGGCGTCGACCTCGTCTTCGCCAACGCCGGGGTGAACATCGCGGACAAGACGCTCGAGGGACAGACGCGCGAGATCGCCTGGCTGATGGGCGTGAACGTCATCGGCGTCACCAACACCATCACGCCCTTCGTGCCGAAGCTCGTCGCGCAACGCTCGGGCGTGCTGTGCGCCGTCAGCAGCGTCGCCGGCCACGCCCCGCTGCCCGGCCGCGCGCCCTACTCGGCGTCGAAGGCCGCCGTCACCACCTTCATGAGCGCTCTGCGCATGGACCTCGCCGGCACCGGCGTCCACGCCATGACCGTCTGCCCCGGCTTCGTCCACACCCCCCTCACCGAAGGCAACCCCAACATGCCCTTCGTGATCGACTGCGACGAAGCCGTGAAGCTGATGGTCGGCGCGATCGAGGAGAAGAAAGGGACGTTCACGTTCCCGTGGCAGATGAAGATCCTCTCTGGCGTGATGAAGATGGCGCCGGAGGCGATGATGAAGAGGATGGCGCCGACGTCGCGGAAGGGTTAGGCCGTGGGGAGGCGAGATGACGATCCAGGATCTCGGCAGCCTCGGCGAGCTGGTCGCGGCCGTCGCAACCGTCGCGACGCTCATCTACCTCGCAGCGCAGATTCGCCAGAACACGACTGCCATGAAGGCCGCGTCCCTGAACTCGCTCCACGACGTCCAGCTCCTGACCCGCGACAACGAGCGCTACAACGCACTGGTCCTCAAGGCGCTCCAGAGCCAGGAGCTCACTGCGGAGGAGCGCCTGCACATGGTCGAGCGCTTCTTCACGATCGTGAGGGCGTTCGAGGGGATCTGGCTGCAACAGGAGCTCGGAGCGGTCTCGCGCGATCAGTTCGATGAGCATCTCGACCTGCTCCGTTGGGCCTTCAACCACGAAGCCGCTCGCAGGATGTGGTCGCAGCTGGCGCCGACGTTCGACGCGGGATTTCGCGCCGTCATCGACGCCGAAGTCTTGAGCGCCGACGCGCCGCCGATTCGGATGATGTTGGCGTTCCAGTCGTTGGATCCGCACTGGACGGATCCGAGCACGAGCTGAGACCCCGCGAGAATCCAGGCCCCGAGACGGCGCGTTGCGCGATCGCCGGCACGAGCCTCTGTGGGCGGGATTCATCCTGTTCGGTTTCCGGGCGCCTCACTCGTTCGCCGTCCAACGAACGGCTGCAGCGGGCCGGGGTCCAGCGCGTTCCAGACGGCTTCGGCATACTTCGCAGATTCGCGGCAGCTTCTGGTGGTCGGTTCCGCCGGCCGCTGGGCCGCGTATCGGTCAGGCGGTGATAGAGGTGCTCGAGTTCATCGCCTTGGCGACCGGGATCGCGGCAACCGCGTTTCTGCTCGGACCCGAGTACCGCGAGATCTTCCGAGCGAGCCCAGATTCGCCTCGTGCCGAAACCACGTTCGATTATCGAGCGGATTCGATGGGCGTCGTCGCGCCGAAGGGCGAGGGCGCGCAACACGATCTCTGGGTACGGATCGGTGGAGAACTCTGGAAGGCAAGGGCGATCGGCCCACAGCCACCACCGGGTGCCCGTGTCGAGGTTCTATCGTGGGATGGTTCGCTGGTATCCGTTCGGTTGGCATCGCCTGAAGCCAGCACCCCGGCGAAGAGGGTCGCGCCCTACCTCACCACGGAGAGGAAGTACGGTCTCGCGTTGTGGGCTGTTTCTGGTTTCGCTTGTTGGGGCGCATTCGGCTCCCCGATGTACTCGATCGTAGGCGTTCCTGCCTTGTGGCTCTTCGCGTTCGCTTTGGTCAGCAGCTTCGATCTCGCGTGAGCCTCGCTTCGCCTAACAAGCGGTGTCAGCTGGTCGGGCACCAGCGAGTTCCGGATTCGTGGTAGCATGTCGCCTAGTGAGCGGGCTGCTGCTGCGATCTGACACCAGAAAGCGACGCGCGTTCGGCGTCGAAAGCTTTCTGGTGTCGATCATGTTGCCCTCGGCAACCTGGTCAGCGGCTGGCCGGCGCAGCTGAACGACGAATTCGCTAGGCGGCAGGATGTCACCGGTAGAGTTCATCGAGATGATCTTCATGGCGAGCTCCGTGGTGGGCGAGCACTCCATGAACCTCGTGGCGATTCTCTTCGCCTATATCGTCGCGGGCCACTTCGCCGGCCCCCAACTCACGCGCACTCAGTTCGTTGTCCTGACGATCCTCTACTCAGCAATGGCGTTCGGAATCGCTCAGTACGCCGTGCGTTCCGAGACCGAACTCACGCAACTCTATCAGGAGTTCATCCGGGCCCACCCCGACGAGGCGTCCAGGTTCAGTCCCTTCTACCCGCTTTCCCGTCCCAGCGGGCTCTTGCAGCCGCTTCTCTTCTGCTTCGGCTGGGCGATCAGCGTGTGGTATGTGTGGAGCCACCGCCGTACTGCCGCCTGACGAGTCGCTGCAGCGGGCCTCAGCACCACACCGCCACCGCTACGGTCTTTCATCCATGCCCTACCGACTCTTCTCCTGGGAGCTCTCCTACTTCTCCGGCAAGGTCCGCGCCTATCTCCGGTACAAGGACCGCATGGGCGACCTGGGGGGCTTCGAGGACATCCTCGCAACGCCCGAACTGGTGTTCGGGCTGCTCACACCGGCGACCGGGTCGGGCGCGGTGCCGCAGCTGCAGACGGGCGACGGCGCCTGGGTGCAGGACTCGAGTGACATCATCGACTTCATCGAGGCGCGGCACGACGCGGTGCGCGTGACGCCCGATGCAGCAGACGCTCCGCGCCAGGCGCTCGCATCCTATCTCCTCGAGCTGCTCGCCGACGAGTGGCTGGTGGTGCCCGGCTTCTGGGAGCGCTGGCACTACACGCTTCCCGACGTCGAGCCCAACCACCGCACCTACAACGCGATGCAGTGGGGGTCGGTGTTCGGCGCGGGAGCGCCCGGGAAGGAGCGGATCGCGGCCGGGGAGGGCGTGTTCGAAGACCTGTTCGGTCTCTCCGAGGCGCGCACCAACCCGCGCGGCGTCTACGCCGGGCTCGTCCACCTCGGCTGCACCGAGGCCACCGAGCAGGCGTGGTGGGCGTCGATGGAGCGCGTGCTCGGCCTGCTCGACACCCACTTCGGCGCGCACGACTACGTGCTCGGCGGCCTGCCGTCGCTGGGCGACTTCGGCCTCTTCGGCCCGCTCTACGCGCACCTCTACCGCGACGCCGCCTCCGGCTTCGCGCTGCGCACGCGACACCCGATCGTGTCGGAGTGGGTCGAGCGCACCTACGGCGACAACGTCAGCGCGCGCCACTACGGGCAGAAGCTCTACTCGCTCGGTGAGGACGGCGAGCTAGTCGGGCGGCCGGCGACGAGCGACGGGGGCGAGTGGCTGACCGACGACCGGGTGCCGGAAAGCCTCGACGCCGTCGTCGCCGTCTTCTTCGAGGAGATGTGGCCGGTGCTCGCGAGCACGATGGAGAAGACCGCGGCCTTCATCGCCAGCGACGCGCACGAGCCCGGCGGCGAGCTGCCGGGAAAGACTTTCACGGCCGACCTCCCCTGGTATGCGCACCAGACGGGCGACGGCGCACTCACCCACGAGTTCGAGATCGGCGGCATCGCGGCACGCCGGATGGTGGTGCCCTATCACATCTGGATGCTCCAGCGACTGGCCCGCGTGCTCGAAGCCGCGACGGCGAGCGCGGAGGGCCGCGAGACGATCACCGCCTGGCTCGCCCAGCTCCCGAACGGAAGCCAGCTCCTCGAGCTCGACGACCGCCTCGCCGACTGCCGCCTGCGCAAGGAAGGCGCGCGGCTGTTCTCGGTGCGTTGACGCGCGCCGCGCGACGGAGCGCGACGCTAGCCCTCGATCCCGAGCACCTTCATCGCGTTTCCGCGCAGGAACTTCGGCCAGACGTCGTCGTTGAACGGGACGTTCGGCAGCTCGTTGAAGATGCGCTCGAGCGAGAGACCCATCGGCCAGTAGCCCGCGTAGAGGATCTTGTCGCCGCCGCGGGTGTTGGCGTAGTCGATGATCGCCTGGGGGTAGTGCTTCGGGGCGAAGGCGCTCGTCGAGTAGTAGAGATTGGGCCACTTGAGCATCAGCTTCACAGCGAGGTCTTCCCAGGGCTCGCAGCCGTGACGGAAGACGAACTTCAGCTCGGGGAAGTACCAGCACACTTCGTCGACGTGCTGGACCATCTGCGGATACATCGGGATGCGCGGCCCCGGCACGCCGGCGCAGCAGAAGATCGCGATGTCCAGCTCGACACACTTCGCGTAGATCGGATAGAACTGCTTGTCGTTGATCGGAACCTGCGGCACCAGGCCGCACGGAAACGCGCCGATACTGCGGATGCCCAGCTCTTCGTACTCGCGCACGATCCGCCTCACGCCGTCCATCGCCTCGTTCGGGTTCGCCTGGCCCTGGGGAACGAAGCGATCCGGGTGCTGCTTCACCGCGCGGATGCTCTCCTCGTTCTCGAAGGAGATGCCGATCACCGCGCGCTCGATGCCGTACTGATCCATCTGCTCGAGCGTGTACTTCACGTAGTCCGTCTGCGGGTCGAGCTTCGGAACGCCCTTGAACATGTATTCGACCGGGAAGTCGAACATCTCCCTGCTCTGCTGGTCGCGGAAGAGCGGCCGCATGAAGTCGTAGCTGGCGGGCTGGTTCGGGCTCGGGATGCCGATCATCGTCTCGACGATCCCGATGTCGCGGGGCATGGGCATGGCGGTCCTCCGGCTTGGTGGGCCGGATCGTATCATGCCGCTGCGAGACCGAGGTGCGCGACGACGGCGTCGCGGTCGGGGCCGTGCTCGGCGGCGTCGCGTTCGGCGCGTCGGTTGTAGGACGCGAGGATCGTGCCGAAGAGCTGCGGGTCCTTCATCAGGTCCTTCGGCTCTTCGAGCAGATTGAACACGCGCAGGAACGCGCGCAGCACGGTGACGTCCTCGCGCAGCGCGGGCAGGAAGCCGTCGCGCACGATCGCGCGCATCGTCGCCTTCGGATCGACGCTGCCGTCGGCGCGGTTGGTGGCGTAGGGGTCGACTCCTCGGCGTTGAAGCGCGCCCATCTCGATCGAGTTGCGGTCCTGCACGCGCACCGACTCGTACCAGGGCGCGACCTCGCGACCGACGGCCTCGTCGAGCGCGAGGGCGAAAGCGCGCGCGTCGTCGCGGTGGGCGCGCCACGCGTCGGCGAGCGCGAAGGCGTTCACGCCGGCGAGCGAACAGCCGCGTCCGACGATCGGGTTGGTGTGGATGAGCGCGTCGCCGACGAGCGCGAGCCCGGTGAAGCACGGCGCGCCGTCCTCGACGGGGAAGCGCCGCACGTTCTCGAGGCCGGCCATCGCGGCGATCGGGCTGATCGGCGCGGCCACCGCCGCGTCCACCCAGGGCGACGTCGCGGGCAGCAGCGCGGCCAACGCATCGAAGGCCGGCTCGCGCATCACCGCGCGCAGCGCCTCGTCGTCGGGGCTGGCGGCGAGCGTGATCGAGAAGACGCGGTCGTCGCCGGGGAAGATGCCGTACTTGAGATAGCCGAGGTCGGCGCCGATCG
>JAHEJV010000306.1 GCA_024638705.1 Deltaproteobacteria bacterium
GATCGAAGCCGCCGCGGGCGGCGAACTCAGGGTCGGCATGGAGCGGGTTCTTGTCCCCGTTCAGCCGGTAGAGCAACGCCTGTTGCGGAAGCGTCTTCGTCTCGACGACGCCGTCCGGGTCGCGGTCGGGCCTGGGGTGGCTCGCCGCCGGGCCCGAAGGCCCGCCGAAGCCGCCCTCACCGCGCAGGAAGAGCGACATGCGATTGGTGAAGAGCGGGCCGTCGTCGTCGGACGCGACGTTCTCGACGATCACGAGGGCGGCCTTCCCCTTGTCGTAGATCTCGGCGATGCGGCCGCGCGTCGTGAACGACGCATCGGTCGGCAGCGGGCGGTGGAGCTCCACGTCCTGTTCGCCGTGCAACAACATCGCCGGGTTGAACGAGAGGCCGGGGACGTTCCCGAGGCCTCCCATGCCGCCGCCCGCGCCGCCCTGTGCGCGCAGCGTGCGGGAGGTCATGCCGCTCGCCGCGACGACGGCGAAGCTCGGCAGCACCTTGAGGTTCTTCTCGAAGGTGTACTCGAGCTCGGCCGGATCGGTGGCTGCAGCGCCGGCGCCGATACCGAGGTGGTAGAGGATCACGTCGTCCGGGCCGTAGGCGCCGGTGGTTTCTCCGAGGTCGGCGCCGAGCGCCTTTTCGCGATCGATGGGCATGGGGCTCTCCTTTGGTTCGCGGCGGGCATGCTACCGCGCGCATCGAGCGGGAGGGACCGTCGCGCCTGCGGCGCCGATTCCCGCGACGGGGCGCCTCCTCTAGCATGGGCCGGTGCGGCGGAATCAGCCTCGGATGACTCGCTGCGGCGGACCGGCGCCGTGATCGCCGGCGATCGCGTCGTCGCGTTCTTCGAGCGCGCGGTGACGCGCGAGCGGGTGCGGGCCTACCAGGGGATGCTGGCCGCGGTCTTCGCGCTGATCGCGGTGGCGAACTTCGCCGGCGGGAAAGGGCTGCTCGACGCGTCCGGGAACGTGATCGGCGCCGACTTCCTCGCGTTCTATACCGGCGGTCGACTGCTCGCCGAGGACCGACTCGCGTCGGCGTACGAAGCGGGCGAGGACTTCTCGTTTCCGGCACAGCGCGCGCTGCAGGAATCGCTCCTGGCGCCGCAGCGACTCCCGGGCGTCCATCCCTTCGTGAACCCGCCCCATGCCGCGCTCTTCTACGCGCCCTTCGCGGCGCTCGACTATCGGACGGCGGTCGCGGCCTGGATCGCGGCCGGGCTCGGTCTCCTCGCCCTCGCCGTGCACCGGTTCCGCGGCGCGTTCGAGGCGCTCTCGCGGTGGCGATTCGCTCGGGTCTTCGGGGTCTGCTTCCTGTTCGTGCCGACGATGGCCTGGCTCGGCTACGGGCAGATCTCGTCTCTCACTCTGTGGCTCTATGCCGAGGCCTATCTCTCCCTGCGCCGCGGACGCGACGCGACGGCGGGATTGTGGCTCGGTTGCCTCGCGTACAAGCCCCAGCTGGCGATCGCGCTCGGGGTGGCGCTGCTCGTCGCGGGGCGTTGGCGGGCCGTCGTCGCGGGAGGTGCGTGTGCGTCTCTCTGGCTCGGGGTCGGGGTCGCGATCGATCCGGACGCCATGGCGGCCTATCTCGAGCTGTCTCCGAGGCTGCCCGGGATGATCCGCGCGCCCGGGTACGACGTGTTCGGCCTGCACAGCCTGCTCGGCTTCACGGCGCTGCTTCTCGACCCGACCTCTCCGGAATGGGCGGAGGGGATCGCGGCGGCGGCGGCGCTGGCTGCGCTGGGCGGGCTGGCGTGGAGCTGGCGGAGAGCGGCCTGGATCCCCGGATCCGAAGGCTGGGACCTCCGGATGGCCGCGACGATCGCGCTCGGGCTGGTCGTGAGCCCGCATCTCTACCTCTACGACCTGATGCTGCTGCTCCTGCCTTTCGGGATCCTCTACGCGCATCGAGCGGCCCCAGGGCCTCGTGCGGTCCTGGGAGGAGGGCGGGTCCTGGCGTGGACCGTGCTGCTGTGGGCGGCCTGTTCGTTGGGGACCCAGCTCTCCTGGGCCCAGGTCGAGGCGAGCGAGGCGATCGGCGCGGGACCGCGCGCGATCCAGCTCTCGGTCCTGGCGGTGCTGGGCGCCGCCTGGGCGCTCTTCAGAGAGGCGGATGCGGCCGATCGACGTCGTTAATAGAACGGCCCTTGGAATCCTCGCGCCCAACCGCTATCTCCCCGGGGCGCCAATTCCAGATGCGCATCTGTCTGACGTAGAAAGGCGCGATCGTTGATAGAATCAAGCGCCGGCCGGTGGGTCCGGCGGCGGTGGTCCATGCGGTGGCGGTGTGGAGGGACGACCGCGGCGAGAACCAGCCGTCACCTTCGCGACTCGAACGGACACTGACTCCACGCAGAGGCGGCCAAGGACATTGTGGGCCGCGCCCCCCAACAGGCCCGACCTGTGTCGGCCGCAATTCAACGGAGTACGAAATGATCAGCACGATGAAGCGCCTCGTCCGCGAGGAAGACGGAATGGAAATGGTGGAGTGGTCGATCGTGGGCGTCGTGTTCGCCCTCGCCGGTGCCCTCCTCTGGTCGACTCTCTCGACCAGCATTTCGACGGCCCTCACCGACATCGGTGGCTGCGTCGAAGACAGCTCGAACTGCCCGTAGGATCGCAGCTGTCCTGATTCGAGAACCCCGCTCACGCACCCATCCGTGACATCGGAGATCACAACGCCGCGCCCCGTTCCCCAGTTCTCTGGAACGATGACGAGGTTCGGTGTCTCCGTGGGAGTCGCAGCGACGGTCTGCGCGGGGTTTCTCTGGACCGCAACAGAAGCGCCGCTACCCGCCACCTGGTGGGTAGCGGCCTTCTTGTTTCTGGCCATCGAGCAGGACGTCCGCCAATTGCGCATCCCGAACTGGCTGACCTTCGGGGGGCTGGCGGTGGCGCTCGGCCTCGCCGCGCTCGAGCGGGGGCTGCCCGGCCTCGGCAACGCATCCCTGGGCGCCGGGGCGGCGCTGGGAGCGCTCTTCATCCCGTTCGCCATGCGCTGGCTCGGCGCGGGGGACGTCAAGGCGATGATGGTCCTCGGGGCATTTTGGGGCCTCGAATACGTGTTTCCGACCCTCTTCTGGATGATCATGGCGGGGGGCGTCCTCGCCGTCGCCCTGGTGATCGTTCGTGGAGAAGGTCTCGACCTGTGCGTGCGCTGGTGGAGAAGTCTTTGGATCACCTTATCGACGCGTCGGGTCACGTACTTCGGACCGCCCGAAGGAAGTGCAGCGAGCGGCGGTCTGCCCTTCGCCGTTGCTATGGGCATCGGCGCCACCGTCTACCAGTACTGGGGGTTCCCATGGGCCTAGAAAGAGTTCGCAGGAACAGAAAGCGCCGCCGCGGCGGCATGGCGATGGTCGAGATGGTCTTCGTGCTTCCGCTGCTCCTGCTCATCATGTTCGCGATCGCCGAGTTCGGGATCATGTTCAGCCGCTGGCTGACGCTGAGCAACGCGGTGCGCGAGGGGGCTCGCGTGGCGGTCGTCTACCGCGGTCCCGGTTGCACCGTCGGCGCCGTCGAAACTGCCGCTCGGAACGCAGTTACCAGTTATGCGAACGCAGGCGGTGTGCCGATCAACAACGGGGACGTCCAGGTCACGGGAACTCCGTGCGGCGATGCGGACACGACCACGGTCGTGCAGGCGGACTACGACCATCAATTGAACATTCCCTTCGCCAGCACACTGGGCACCATCAATCTCGACTACACGTCCACGATGCGAAACGAGTAGTCGGCTTAGCTTCCCTCTCTTCCACGGAGAACCTCCATGCAGAATCGACGAGCACTCCTCTTCCTCGTCCTCGCCGTAGCCCTCGGCGTCGGGGCCGCCTTCACGGCGCAGCGCTGGCTCGAAGACCAGCGACGTCAGCCGATCGAGGCGAAGCGGGCGACCACCCAGCCGGTCACCGTCGTGCGCCAGGACACCTCGGTCGGTTCACTCCTGAACGAGCGCGAGCTGGCCACGGTCGACTGGCCGCTCGAGTACGTGCCACAGGGCGCCTACGTGAATCCGAGCCAGCTGAACGGGCGCGTGCTGCGCCGCCCGCTGGCGGCCGGCGAGCCGGTCCTCGAGTCGGCCCTGCTGCCGGAGGGCGCCCAGGGCGGCCTGGTTTCCGTGATCGACCCGACCCAGCGGGCGATCTCGGTGAAGGTCGACCCGGTGATCGGCGTCGCGGGCTTCGTGACGCCCGGGGCCCACGTGGACGTGCTCGTGACGATCAAGCGGGTCGACACGGACGGGCTGCCCTACAGCAAGGTGATCCTCCAGGACGTCCAGGTCCTGGCGATCGACCAGAAGCTCGAAGAGGCGAAAGAGGGCGATCCCATCCTCGTCCAGGTCGTAACGCTTGAGGTGAGCCCCGAACAGGCCGAAAGGCTCACTTACGCAGCCCACGAGGGGAAGCTGCAGCTCGCACTGCGGAATCCCAGCGATCGTGAGCTCGTGGACACCCGGAGCGTTGGGGTGAGTGACGTGCTCGGCATCCGCCGACGCGTCTCCCGCGGCAAGCCGAGGGCCGTCAGCACCACGAACGTCGAAGTCATCAAGGGAGCGCAGCTGTCGGTCCAGACCTTCTGAACCTCGGGCGCTCGCACGCCCGCATCCAGCTCGTTCCCAGAAATCCGCTTCCACCACCTCATTTCGCGGAGTCCTACATGAAGTCCCTGATCCCGGAGCGCCGCCGAACGCTCCTCACCGCTGGAGGCCGCGCGCTCGCGGCCGCTTGCCTGGCCGGCCTGTTCGCCGGGGCCGCGATGGCGGTCGAATCACCGCCGCCCGCGAGCGAGCTGATCCCCACCGGCGCCCGTGCCACGATCTATCTCGACGTGCCGGACTCGGCCGAGGACACCGTCCGCCATCTCCGCATGGAGAAGGGGAAGTCGGCGTTCGTCCGCACGAGCTACGGCGTGCGCCGGGTGTCGGTCGGCGATCCGAAGGTCGCGGACGTGATCGTGCTGCGTCAGTCCGAGCTGCAGATCGTCGCGCGCAACATCGGAACGACGAACATCGTCATCTGGAGCAACTCGGGCGAGATCGAGGCGGCCATCGACCTCCACGTCGGACGCGCCTATTCCTCGATCGAGAGCGAGATCAACCGCGTGCTCGGAACGAGCGACGTGCGGCTCGAGTCCGCCGGCGACGCGATCGTCCTGACGGGATTCGTGCCGAACGCCGAGTCGCTCGAGCGCGTGCTCCGCGTCGCGCATGCCTACTTCCCCGAGAAGGAGAAGGCGCAGATCGTCAATCTCGTCTCGGTGGGCGGCAACCAGCAGGTGATGATCGAGATCACCGTGTCGGAGATGTCGCGCAACCTGAGCAAGGCGATCGGCACCAACTTCGCAGCGAACATCACGAAGAACGGCAGGGTGTTCGACGTGAACACGTTGCTCGACGGCCTGACCTCGCTCGAGCGCAGCACCAGCGGGGGGTTCACCAGCCCCGATCTGATCGAGGAGACGCTGAGCTTCTCCGACCAGATCAACCTCTTCGGCGCCGCCTTCCCGATCGGCTCCGGCGCCTA
>JAHEJV010000307.1 GCA_024638705.1 Deltaproteobacteria bacterium
ATCACCTCGTAGGTGAACGAGACGAAACCGGAGACCAGGATCAGTACGAGGATCCAGGACGACCGACCCGCCGGCTCGGCGGCGGTCGCCGGCGCCGCGGCCGGCGCCGGCGGACTCCGGCGGGCGAGGGCCCACGCCGCCAGGAAGACCAGGAAGTTGACCCCCGCGGCGGCGACGATGGTGGAGCGCAGACCGAGGTTCGGCAGCAGCAGGAACGCGCCGGCGAGGGTCCCCGCGACGGCGCCCGCGCTGTTCGCGGCGTAGAGCAATCCGATCCGGCTGCCGATCTGCGATTCCTCGCGCACGGCGTGTCGCGCGAGCAGCGGCAGGGTGGCCCCCATCATGGCCGTCGGAATCAGGAGGATGGCAAACGACGCCACGAGGTAGAAGAGGGCGGTCGCGAGACCGCCGGACCCGGCGACGAAATCGACACCGCCAAAGAGGGCGACGTAGAGCCAGCGAGCGACCGCGACACCGAGGGGGACGCAGAGCGCCGCGATCGCGATTCCCAGCTCGAGCAGCCCGTAGGCGAGCACGGGCCGCGCGACGCGATGGGCCAGCCGTCCTGCGATGCCCGCACCTGCAGCCAACCCGCCCATGTAGGCGGCGAGCACGGTGGCGACGGCGAGGTCGGAAGTCCCGAAGACGAACGCGAACTCGCGGGTCCAGGCCGTCTGGTAGACGAGCGCCGCCGCTCCCGAAAGAAAGAAGCAGAGCACGAGGAGCGGTAGCGAGCGATCGGACCGGGTAGGCACCATGGAAACAGGCCGGATCATACCGGCAAACTTCCACTGGCGGTTCGCGAATCGCGGCTGCCTCGCGACGCGGACCGACGCGCGACCCGCGTGAGCTTCTTGAGGACGTGCTCGCGTGGACGGCGAGCGTGGCGAAGCCGCGCTCCGCGGCGCGCTGCCAGAAGCACGCGCCGACGACGCGGGAATCAGCGCTGGATCGTGTGCAGGAAGCGCGAGAAGAGCTGACCCTGCGACGAAACGCCGAGCTTCGCATACGAGCGCTTGCGGTGGAGCGCCACCGTCGTTTCGGCGATCCCGAGCACTCCGGCTGCACCGCGCGTCGACTCGCCGCGCAGCAGACAGCGCACGACGTCGTGCTCGCGCGGCGTGAGCTGGCTCGCGCCGAAGGCGTCGAGCGCCCTCTGCACCTCGGGGTCGAGGGTGTCGACGTTCGAACCGATCGCCACGGTCGCCGAGCCCCACAGCCGCCAGTTGGCGCGCAGTGCGCCGCCGACCGCAGGCGCGATCCGAGCGAGCCGGTCGATCGCGCTGTCGTCGAGCGGGACCTCGTGGGGCTTGCGCGACACGAGCAGGCACAACGCGGTCTCTCGCGACACGCGCACGAGGGTTGCGAACTGCGGCTCGTCCTCCCCCACCCACGGAACGGACTGGCCGCGAAGGTCGAGCGTGACCCGCTCGCGCTTCCCCAGCGCGGCGAAGCCACAGGGATCGGGCGCACCGCCGACGTTCGACGTTCCCGGGTCGTGAAGCCAATGGGACGCGCCCGCGAGCGCCGTATCGTAGATCGTGCGCTGCACCCCGTCGCTGGTCACGAGGCGTAGAACACCTCGGTCGAAGGCGGCCAATTCGCGTAGTGTGCGCAGCAGCTTCGGCGCGAGGAGCGGTCCATCGACGGACGCGAGCGTGTCGTTGAAACGGGAGATCCAAGGGAAATCGCTGGTTGCGGCATCGTCTTTCACGGGATCACTCCATTCGGGTATCGAATCATAACATTTCCAGAAACAATTCTGGAAAAGAGAGCCAGAAACTCTGATAGGATTCGCCCGATGGCAGATGCATCGCGAGCCCCTGATCGCGGACGCCCCCCGCGGGTAACGGCCGAAGGCATCGCCCGGGCCCTCCTCGAGATCCGTGGCCACGAGCCGAACCTCGCGGAGGTGGCCGAACGCCTCGACGTCGGGCGAGCGACGCTCTATTCGCACGTTCGCGGCCAGCAGGCGCTCCGTCGTTTCGCCCAGAACGCCCTGCTCGAAGACTGGGAACCGGCGCCCGTCGCTCCCGGCACCCACTGGTCGGTCTGGGCGCGGGACTACGCGGGCGAGATCCGCAGCAAGCTCGCCGACTACCCCTACCTCGCCGACGTGATGAGCGGGACCCGGTCCGATCTGCCCGGCCAGGTGATCCACACCGAGCGCGTGATGTCGCGCCTGGTCGACCTCGGTCTGCCCGCGGACGAGGCCTTCCTCCTGTTGCGCTGCCTCGTCGTGATGGTCGTCGGCCTGCACGCCCAGCCGTGGGGCGGCACGCGCCACGACCCGGGACAGAGCGCGCAGTTCGAGAGCTGGGTGCGCACGCATCCCTCTCCGGTTCCCACCTTGCTTCGGCTCCTCGACGATGGCGCCTCCTCCCGACATCTGGGCGGCACCGGGGTGTTCCACGTCCTGATCGACTTCCTGATTCGCGGCTTCGCCGAGCGACGCGGGGAAGACCTCGATGGCATCTCGTCCGGCCGAGCGGCGGAACCGGCCGGTTAGGGGCCATCCCTTGCGTGGCGTCCGCCGACTCCGCGTCTCGTCGCTCGCCGCCGCATTCGCGGCGATCGTCGCGACGGCGTGCAGCGACCCGCCCGATCCGCAGCTCTTCGCCGTTCCCGCCGACGCCACCGACACGCCGCGCGCCGACTGCCTCCACCGCAATCCGGAGAAGAACGCCTGGTTCGGCGATCTCCACGTCCACACCGCGCTGTCGAGCGACGCGTGGAACTACGACGTCGAGGTGCGTCCGCGCGACGCCTATGGCTTTGCCTTCGGGGAGGCGGTCGGGCTGCCGCCCAAGGACGCCGACGGCGCGCCCACGCGGCAGGTGCGCATCGACCGTCCGCTCGACTTCGCCGCGATGACCGACCACGCCGAGTTCCTCGGCGAGCAGCGCCTGTGCACCGACCCGGACTCGTCGGTGTACGACGTGGAGCTGTGTCGCGAGATGCGCGCGTCGACGGCGCCGAGCGATTCGCCCCTCGGTCTCCAGATCATGCTTCCCTTCCCCGGCCGCGACGACGAGGTGTGCGGCGAGGACGGCGCGCGCTGCGACGAAGCGCGCCTCGCGGCCTGGCACGAGACGATCGCCGCCGCCGAGGAGTGGAACGACACCAGCGCCGGCTGCCAGCGCACCACCTTCATCGCCTACGAGTACAGCTCCCACCGGCTCGGCTCGAACCTCCACCGCAACGTCATCTTCAAGAACCGCATCGTTCCGAAGCGCCCGGTGAGCTACGTCGACACGACGCGCGAATGGGAGCTCTGGGAGATGCTGCGCGACACCTGTCGCGAATCGGGCACCGGCTGCGACGTGCTCGCGATCCCGCACAACAGCAACATCTCCAACGGCCGGATGTTCGCGATCGACTATCCCGGCGCCGACGGTCGCGAGGAGCAGGTCGCGCGCGCGATGCTGCGCGCCTCGATGGAGCCGATCTTCGAGGTGATGCAGCACAAGGGCGATTCCGAGTGCCGTCCCGACATGGAAGGCATCCTCGGCAGCGACGACGCGCTGTGCGCCTTCGAGAAGTTCGAGAACATCACCTTCCAACGCTTCGGCGACGAGCCGCCGGGGCTCTGCTACGACGGCTGGGGCGCCGACGCGATGCCGCATCTCGGCCCGGACTGTCTCTCGCACCGGAGCTATGCGCGTTATGCGCTGATCGAGGGGCTCGCCGAGCGCGAGCGTCTCGGCGTGAACCCGTTCCAGTTCGGCCTGATGGCGAGCACCGACACCCACAACGGTCTGGCCGGCGGCGTGGAGGAGCGCAGCTATCCCGGACATCTCGGGATCGCCGACGACACCCTGGCGAAGCGCGCCCATCCCGAGCCCGGCGTGATGGGGAACGCGGCGAACGGCCCGGGCGGGCTCGTCGGCGTGTGGGCCGAAGAGAACTCCCGCGACGCGATCTTCGCGGCGATGCAGCGGCGCGAGGTGTTCGGCACGAGCGGGCCGCGCATCCGGCCGCGCTTCTACGCGGGTGTCGATCTGCCCGAGGATCTCTGCGCGGCGCCCGACCGCGTCGCCGTGGCGGAAGCCCGCGGCGTCCCGATGGGGGGCGAGCTCGCCGCCGCCGACGGCGCGCTGCGCTTCGCCGTCTGGGCGACGCGCGACGTCGGCACCGAGGCCGCGCCCGGCAACCTCCTTCAGCGCATCCAGATCATCAAGGGATGGGTCGACGCCGACGGCGGCCTGCACCAGGACGTGATCGACGTCGCCGGCGGTCCGAACGCCGCCGCCGTCGACGCGGCCTGCCAGCCGCAGGGGCCGGGCGCCGACGCGCTGTGCGCGGTCTGGCAGGATCCGGACTACGACGCCGCCCGTGACGCCGTCTACTACGCGCGCGTCGTCGAGAACCCGAGCTGTCGCTACACGGCCTGGCAGTGCCGGGCGCTGCCCGAGGCGGAGCGTCCCGCCGGCTGCGGCGACCCGAACGTCCCCGAGCTCATCCAGGAGCGCGCCTGGACCTCCCCGATCTGGATCTCCACCGCGCTCTGATGCGAAGATCGTCGCAACGCGCCGTCGAGAACCGCGAGGCCCCTTCATGAAACTCGAACACCTCCTCTCTCCCGTGCAGATCGGAACGCTCGAGCTGCGCAATCGCGTGGCGATGGCGCCGATGGGCATGGACCGCGTCGAGGCCGACGGGATCATCCGCGAGCCGACGGTCGCCTACTACGCCGAGCGCGCGCGCGGCGGGACGGGACTGCTGATCACCGAGAACACCGCCGCCACCTATCCGCGCGGCGCCAACTCGGCCCACGAGATCGGCGTGTCCGACGACAAGTTCCTTCCCGGGCTCACCGCGCTCGCCGCCGGAGTCCACCAGCACGGCGGGAAGATCGCGATCCAGCTCGCGCATCACGGCAAGACCGGCCGCCTCGACACGATCGAGGGGCGCGAGGTGCTGATGCCGTCGCTCCCGAAGCCGCCCGGACCCACCGGCCCGCTCGACCTCACGATGGACGAGATGATGGCGATGGCGAAGGCGGCTGGCGGCGGGAAGCCGCGCATCCGCGTCGCCACGCCCGACGATCTCGAACAGCTCGCCCTGGACTTCGCGGACGCGGTCGACCGCGCGCGGCGCGCCGGCTTCGACGCCGTCGAGATCCACGGCGCCCACGGCTACATCTTCTCCGAGTTCCTCTCGCCGGCGTGGAACTTCCGCGAGGACGAGTACGGCGGCAGTGTCGAGAGTCGCGCGCGCCTGCTCTGCAACGTGTTGCGCGCGGCGCGCAAACGCGTCGGCGCCGACTTCCCGATCTGGTGTCGCATCGACGCCGTCGAGTTCGACACGCCGGGCGGCATCGAGCTCTCCGGGTCGGCGCGCACGGCCGAGCTGCTCGAGGCCGCCGGCGCCGACGCGATCCACGTCAGCGCCTACGGCAATCCGATCGGTGCGGGCTTCACGAAGGCGCCGCTCGTGCACACCGAGGGCGGCTTCGTCGACTTCGCCGCGGAGATCAAGAAGCGGGTGAACGTCCCGGTGATGGTGGCGGGGCG
>JAHEJV010000308.1 GCA_024638705.1 Deltaproteobacteria bacterium
CGGCCTCGGGACGCGAGAGATCAGCCGAGGTCTTCGGACTTCACCCGCACGCGCAGCTTCGGCACTTCGAGGACCTTGCCGGCGAGCGCTCGGAGCATCTGGGCGAGCTCGCCCTCGGCGCCCTCGATCTCGAGGGTGAGCGCAATGCGGCGTCGCCCCTCCGGCGCTGCGGGCTTCGGCGACGCGGGCTCCATCTGCTGCGGCGCGGCCGCGACCGGCTCGGCCACCGCGTCGACCGCGTCTTCCTCGTCCAGCTCCCAGACCGGATCGGGATCAGGATCGGGCTCGGCTTCGACGACGGGCGCGGGCGCCGGAACCTCCCCGAGTGCGAAGTCGTCGACCGGGTCGGGTTCGAGCTCGGCGATCTCCGCATCGAGATTGCGCGCGCGCGTGCCCGGCGGACGCTCGGCGTTCAGCTCGAGATCGAAGTCCCCCGCAGACTGCACTTCGAAATCCTCGTCGCCGTCCACCTCGGTCATCAGACCCAGGATCGTCGCCTCGCCGTCGTGGTTCTGACCCGCCATCGGCGAGCCGAAGCTCTTGAGCTGCGACGCGTACTCCACCGACGGTCCGAGCGAGGCCGGGTTGCGCGTCGTCCGGGCGCAGGTGATCTGGACTTCGCCGATCCGGATCACGTCGCCGTGTTTCAGCTCGGCCTGGTCGAGGCTCTCGCCGTTGACTTGCGTGCCGTTCGAGGTGCCCATGTCTTCGATGCGACAGCCGTCGGCGGTGCGCTTGAAGATCGCGTGGTGGCGCGACATCTCGGGCTCCTCGATCGCGAGATCGTTCTCCGGCGATCGTCCGACGGTGAGGTCCTGGGTGTCGAGCACGACGAGTCGCGTGCGATCCGGGCACTTCACCTTGAAGATCACGTGGACGCGCTGTCCGCCCGCTGTCGCCATGCTCCGAACCTCCGCCCGCGACGCCGCGGGCCTGGGCGTCGTATCGGCCGGCCGCGGACGGGGCTAGAGCGCGGCCTCCGGGCCGCGCGGCGCAGACCCGAGGCGCGCGGCGAGACGCTGCCCGAGGCGGCGGGCGAGGCGCTCGAGGCGTTCGTCGCGATCCCGCCAGTCGTATCCCGAAAGGGCGCTCTCGACCCGGATCGGGAAATCCGCCACGGGCGAGCCGTCGCGCCGCACGACGACGCGGGCGCTCAGATGGTCGGGCGCCGCCGCCCAGGCGAAGAGCCAGGTGGTGAGGCTCGCGCGCAGGCGCAGCGAGTCGAGGGACGCGGACACGGCGAGGGCGCCGTCCGCGGCGAGGCGGTCTTCGTGTTCGAGCCAGTCGCGCGCGGCCTGGCGGACGATCGCAGCGGCCCGGCGGGCCTCGCCCGGGGCGAGACCGTCCGCGCCCGTCGCGGCGAAGGCGACGTCGACGCGCGCGACCCGACCCGCGAGAGACTCCGGCGGCGATCCCGGCGGCGCGACGTCGGCGCCTGCGCAAGCGAGCACCAGGACGACGAGGGCAGTGGCCGAAAGCGCGGGCTTCATGCGCGGGGAAGGAAGCGTGCTCTGCCCCGATCGACAACTGATAGGATTCCGCCATGCGCACCACCCTTCCCGATCAGGGCACAGACTGGAAGACCCTCCGCGAACAGCTCATCGACCAGGGCAAGGACGACATCGACTGGCGCAATGCGCGCACCGCGGTCTACGTCTTCAATGCCGGCGAGGACGTGCTCGCGGTCGCGAAGGAGGCCTACTCGCTCTTCCAGTCGGAGAACGCGCTCGGTCCGGCCGCGTTCCCGAGCCTGAAGCGGATGGAGACCGAGGTGGTCGACATGGGCCTGTCGCTGCTCCAGGCGCCGGAAGGCGCAGCCGGCGACATGACCTCGGGTGGGTCCGAGAGCATCTTCCTCGCGGTGAAGGCGTGTCGGAACCAGGCGCGCGCCGAGGGTCGGCTCGCGAGGGGAGCCAACCTCGTGCTGGCGCGCTCGGCGCATCCCGCCTTCGACAAGGCCGCCGGCGTGCTCGGGCTCGGCGTCGTGCGCGTGCCCGTGGCGGAAGACCTGCGCGCCGACCCCGCCGCGATGGCCGATGCGATCACGCCCGAGACGCTGATGATCGTCGGCTCGGCGCCGTGCTTCCCCTATGGGTTGATCGACCCGATCGCCGAGCTCGGCGCAGTGGCGCGCGACACCGACACCTGGCTGCACGTCGACGCCTGCGTCGGCGGCTACTTCGCGCCCTTCGCGCGGATGAACGGCATCGAGCTCGTCGACTTCGACTTCGCCGTGCCCGAGGTGCGCACGATCTCCGCCGACCTGCACAAGTACGGTTATGCGGCGAAGGGCGCCTCGACGCTCTTCCACCGCAGTGCCGAGCAGCGCGAGCACCAGATCTTCAACTTCGACGACTGGCCCGCGGGCGGCATGCACACGCCGACCGCGGCGGGCACGCGCCCGGGCGGCGCGATCGCCGGTGCGTGGGCCGTGATGCGCTACCTGGGCGTCGAGGGCTATCGCGAGAAGGCGAAGCTCGTGACGGACACGCGTCAGAAATTGATGGACGGCGTCGCCGAGATCGAAGGGATGCACACCTGGGGTGATCCGCGCCTCGGGCTCTTCGCCTACGGCGCCGAGGACTTCGACATCTTCGCGGTGTGGAAGCGGCTGATGGAGCGCGGCTGGTTCACCGGCCTGATCACTGATCCCCGAGGCATCCACCTGATGCTCTCGCCCGCCCACGCGCAGGTGTCCGACGAATACCTGGAGCATCTCCGCGAGGCCGCCGCGGCGGTGCGATCCGGCGGCGAGAGCGCCGCGGACACCCGCGCCCGCTACGCCTGAGCGCCCCGCCCGGGTTTTTTCGCCACCCGCTGCAATGGCGTCCCGCCCTCGTTCGTAGAGAGAGGGTGGGAGCCGATTCATGTTTTCTGTGCGCGCAGACGCGGGAGCGCTCGATGTGCGGAGCGTGGTGATACGATTCGGACGCGCGGGCGGCCGGAGACGGGACCGGAGATCAGACCGAAGACTCGGAGGGGCGGACCGGATGGGCATCGCGGAAGAGGCGTCCCGGAGCGGGACGCGGCGCAGGGCAGCCTCGCAAGACCGGCTCGAAGCCGCGAAGCGCGGCGACGCCGAAGCGTTCGGCGAGCTGGTGCGCGCCTTCGAGCCCGACGTCGCGCGGCTGTGCCGCCGCATCCTCGGCGCCTGCGAGGAGGCGCGCGACGCCACGCAGGAGTGCTTCGAACGCGCCCAGGCCGCCCTCGACACCCACGACGCCGAGCGTCCGTTCCGGCCCTGGCTGCTCGGCATCGCCGCCCATCGCGCGATCGACGCGCTGCGCCGTCGGCGGCGTGAGGCGAAGCTCTTCGCCGGCGAGGACCTCGACGCCGAAGCCCACGTCGATCCGGGGGCGTCGCCGCTCCAGCACGGCCTTTCCGCCGAGCGCCGCCGCGAGCTGCTCGACGCGATCGACACCCTTCCCGACGCCTACCGCGCGGCCCTCACCCTCCGCTACTTCGCCGACCTCGAGTTCGCCGCGATCGCCGAGATCCTCGACGTGTCGCGCAACCAGGTGGCGACGCTGCTCTTCCGCGGACGCGGACGGCTGCGCGAAGCGCTCGCGTCCCTCGAGGAGGGGTCGGCATGAGCCATCCCTCCGAAATGACCTGCTGGCTCTACGCCGAGGGCGAGCTCACCGACGACGCCCTGCGCGAGACCGAGGCGCACCTCGTGCAATGCCGCGACTGCCGCGTGCGGATCGTCGCGCTGCGCGACGAGTCGGCGCTGATCGGCGCCCTGTTCCGCGAAGAACGTCCCGCGCAGGTCGTCGAAGCCTCGCCCGATCCGGGCGTCGCCTTCGGCGTCCCCCTCGCGATCGCCGCCGTCACCATCGCGATCGCCGCCTTCTCTGCACTGATCGACGCGCGCCTGCCCGGGGCCCTGGACCTGCTCCACCCCCGGCGCCTCAAAGGAGCTGCCGAAATGGGTTTCGACATGATCTTCCTGATGCGCGAGAACGCACCCGGCATGATCGAGCTGGCGTTCTCGGTGGGGGTCGTCGCGAGCCTCTCCGCGATCGGCAGCTTCGCGGTCTCCGCGCTCGGGCGGCGCCTCTTCGACGGTGCGGCCGTCCTCCTGCTCGCCGCCCTGCTCTTCGCGCCGGCCCCCGCGAGCGCCTACGCCCTCTACCACGACGAGGACGTCCGCGTCGCAGCGGGGGAGCGCGTCGAGGAGAGTCTCGTCGCGCACGGCGGCGACGACATCGACATCGACGGCACTGTCGACGGCGACCTGATCGCCGCCGCCGAGCGGGTGACGATCCGCGGCGAGGTGACCGGCTCGATCTACGTCTTCTGCCGCGACCTCGAGATCACCGGGAAGGTCGGTGGCTCGGTGCACGCGATCTCCGAGTCGACGCGCGTCGAGGGCGGGATCGGCGGCGGCGTCTACACCACGGGCGAAGACATCACCTTCTCCCGCACTTCGCAGACGCAGGGCGACGTCGCCGTCTTCGTGGAGGACGTGGTCGTCGAGGGACGCATCGGTCGCGACCTGCACGTCGCGGCGGATCGCCTCGACGTGGCCGGCGAGATCGGTCGTCACATCCACGGCCTCTGGGTCGACGAGATCACGCTGCGCGACGACGCGCACATCCGGGGCAACATCGAGGTGCGGATCGCGCCGGGGGACGAGATCGTCCGCGCCCCGGGCGCCACCGTCGGCGGCGAGGTCCGCGCGGAGGAGCGCGAAATCGTCCGTGAACGCTACCTCGACCACTACACGAACTGGCGCTTCTACGCGGGGCACCTGCTCTGGTTCGCGTCGGCATTCCTCTTCGGCCTGCTGGCCTACACGATCGTGCCGCGCATCTTCCGCGGCACGATCGACACCAGCAGCGACCTCTTCCGCACCCTAGGGCTCGGCTTCGTCGTCCTCGTCGTCGGACCGGTCGCGGTCGTCGCGGCCGCCCTCACGATCATCGGCATCCCCGTCGCCATCCTCGGCCTCTTCCTCTTCATCGTGGCGCTCTACACCGCCGACCTCGCCGTCTCCACCTGGCTCGGCCGCTGGCTCGCCCCGCCCGAGAACGAAACCCTCGTCGCCTTCGGCAAATCCTTCGGCCTCGGCCTCCTCCTCCTCAACCTCACCGCCATGATCCCCTTCCTCGGCCCCCCGATCGGCTTCGTCGCGATGCTGCTAGGCCTCGGCCTCCTCACGACGAACGCCCGAGAAGCCCTCACCTGACCTAACAGCCAACCACCGAGCGGCCGGGGTCAGGGGGATCCCGCAGCCCGACTCAGCGCAGTTGGGTCCCGCATCGGGGTCCAACCCACTACGCGCCTCCAGGTCACGACGACGTGGAAACCGCACCAGGGAGGGCGAGCCATCGGGCGGAGGGATCCCCCTGACCCCGGCCGCGGCGAACGAGGCCCGAAGGGCCAGGTCCGAACGGCCAGGCCGTCAGGCCAGGCCGCAAGGCCAGGCCGCAAGGCCAGGCCGTCAGGCCAGGCCGCAAGGCCAGGCCGCAACCGGGCCGAAGGCCCGGCACCCCCTCAATCCTTCGTC
>JAHEJV010000309.1 GCA_024638705.1 Deltaproteobacteria bacterium
CGAGGCTTTCGATGAAGCGGGCGCGATCGGGGAGGCGGAGCATACGCGGGCGATCATCTCTACGGAGCGGTTGTTGGCGGGTGCGGAGAAGCGGAAGGGTTAGGCGAGCGCTGTTCGCGAAGCGGGGTCGTACCGTGAGCCGCGGCCGCTCGTGCTTCTGCGCCGCAGTCGCTCCGCGGTCGGGGTTGCCGAAGCGGCTTCACAGCTCGGTCGGGAAGTCTCGTTCGGTCCAGCCGGTCCAGCCTTCGGACATGGAGACGACGCTCGTGAAGCCCATCTGTTGGAGGGTGTGGGCGGCGAGGGCGCTGCGGTGGCCGCCGCCGCAGTAGAGGACCATCTTGCGCGTGCGGTCGCTGAACCAGGGGTCGCGCTTGTAGTGCTCGAGGTCGGCGCGGACTTCGAGGAAGCCGCGCGGCGAGCTCTTTGCGCCGGGGAGGTGGCCCTCGGCGTACTCGTCCGGCTCGCGGACGTCGACGAAGTGCCAGCCCTCGCGGTCGGGCGCATCGAGGCGTCGCCGCGCTTCTTCGGGTGAGATCTCCTCGATCTCGGCGAGGGCGCGCGCCACGAGATCGGCGAGGGCGAGGGGAGGGCGCGGGGATTCGGGCGGCATCGGGGGCAGGGTACTCGTCCGCTTCCACGCGAACAGCCGGGGCGGCGATTCCGTCGCTGCGCGCGGATCGCCCGCGGATCGCGACCGCCTGCGCCGGCACGTCCCGCGCAACCGCGACGCGGAAGGGGTTCATCTGAGGGAGGTGTCTGCCGATCGGTAGAGGGAATGCGCAGCGATGGGGGCTGGGGATTGCCCGGCCGCAACGACTGGAACTCGCGCGCGGAGCCGGATCCGGGAGCAGCAGCAGGATGGCGCGAAACGACGCCGCGGGAGCGGCGCGGCAGGAGCCGCTGAACGAGCCGCCGTCGCCGGCGGAGCTCGAGGTCTTCGGCGTGAACGCGGAGATCGTCGAGGAGATCCGTCAGCGCTACGAAGTCGATCCGAGCTCGGTGCACGAGAGCTGGGCTGCGCTCTTCGCGGCGCACGCCGTCGCGTCGCCGACGCCGCAGCCGTCCGAACCCGCCGAGGCGCCTCGCTACGACCGCGTCCGCAAGGGTCCCGGCGAGATCCGCGAGCAGCTCGCCGATCAACACGCGCGTGTGTTGCGACTGATCCACTCCTATCGCGCGCGCGGACACCGCATCGCCGACACCGACCCCCTCGGTGGCGACGCCGACGCCTACTTCCCCGAGCTCGATCCGTCACACTACGGCCTCGGCGACGAGGATCTCGAGCGGCGCTACATGGCGGGCGACCTGCCCGGCGGATCCGTACAGACGCTGTCGCAGATCCTCGAGCGTCTGCGCGCCACCTACTGCCGCAAGGTGGGCGTCGAGTACACCCACATGCAGGACCCCGGCCACAAGGTGTGGCTGCGGTCGCGCATCGAGGAGAGCCAGAACACGACGGCGCTCTCGGCGGCCGAGTGTCTGCGCATCCTCGAGAAGGTGGCGGCGGCCGAGCTCTTCGAGCGCTTCCTCCACACGAAGTTCATCGGGCAGAAGCGCTTCTCGCTCGAGGGCGCCGAGAGCCTGATCCCGCTGCTCGACTGCCTCGTCGAGGACGCGCCTGCGACCGGCGCCCAGGAGATCGTGATCGGCATGGCCCACCGCGGCCGCCTCAACGTGCTCTCGAACATCCTCGGCAAGTCGCTCGAGTCGATCTTCTCCGAGTTCGAGGACAGCCCGTTGATCGACTCGCCCTTCGGCTCGGGCGACGTGAAGTATCACAAGGGCTTCTCGAACGACCGCATCACCCAGTCCGGCGAGATGATCCACCTCTCGCTGACGGCGAACCCGTCGCACCTCGAAGCCGTGTGCCCCGTCGTCGAGGGGCGCGTCCGCGCGAAGCAGATGCGCATCGGGGACGAGGAGGGGCGCATGATCGTCCCGGTGCTGGTCCACGGCGACGCCGCCTTCGCCGGGCAGGGCATCGTCGCGGAGACGCTCAACCTCTCGAAGCTGGCGGGCTACCGCACCGGCGGCACGATCCACGTCGTGGTGAACAACCAGATCGGCTTCACCACCGCGCCCGACGAGGCGCGCTCGACGCTCTACTGCACCGATGTCGCGAAGATGATCCAGGCACCGATCTTCCACGTGAACGGCGACGACCCCGAGGCCGTCGTGCACTGCGTGAAGCAGGCGCTCGCCTACCGCGAGCGTTTCCACGAAGACGTCGTGATCGACCTGGTCTGCTACCGACGCCACGGCCACAACGAAGGCGACGAGCCGAGCTTCACCCAGCCGCTGCTCTACGAGAAGATCCGCAGCCGGCCGTCCGTGCGGAAGCTCTACACCGACTCGCTGCTCGACCGCGGCATCCTCCAGCGCGAGGACGTGAAGCGCATCGAGGACGACCTCGGCGGTCAGCTCGCCCACGCCCTCGAGTTGATCGAGTCGCGGCCGCCGGGGCCCGACGAGCCCTACGAGCCGCGCGGTCCGTGGCTCGGCTTCTCGCGCACGAAGGGCGAGGCGGACGATCCGGAGACGGGGATCGGCGCCGAAGAGCTCGGCCGCCTCGCCGAGCGGATCGGCGAGCTGCCCGACGGCTTCGCCGTCCATCCGAAGCTCGCCACGCTGCTGAGCAAGCGCCGCAAGGTGATCTCCGACGACGGCGAGATCGATTGGGGGCTCGCCGAGAGCTTCGCCTTCGGGTCGCTCCTGCTCGAAGGCGCCGCGGTGCGCCTCTCCGGCCAGGACTGCACGCGCGGCACGTTCAGCCATCGGCATGCGGGCGTCGTCGATCAGCAGACGGGTCAGGAGTTCCTGCCGCTCGCGCATCTCTCGTCGTCGCAGGGACGCTTCGAGGTCTACGACAGCCTGCTCTCGGAAGCCGCCGTGCTCGGCTTCGAATACGGCTACAGCCTCGCCGACCCGCAGACGCTCGTGCTCTGGGAGGCGCAGTTCGGCGACTTCGCGAACGGCGCGCAGGTGATCATCGACCAGTTCATCAGCTCGGCGCACGTGAAGTGGCAGCGCATGAGCGGACTCGTGATGCTGCTCCCGCACGGCTACGAAGGGCAGGGGCCGGAGCATTCGAGCGCGCGCATCGAGCGCTATCTCCAGAGCTGCGCCGACGACAACATGCAGGTCGTCAACTGCTCTACGCCGGCGCAGTACTTCCACGTGTTGCGTCGCCAGAACGCGCGTCGTTGGCGCACGCCGCTGGTCGTGTTCACGCCGAAGAGCCTGCTGCGTCTGCCGGCGGCGATGTCGAAGCCCGCCGACCTCGCGACCGGGCGCTTTCAGCCCGTGCTCCAGGACGAAGTCGCGGCTTCGTCTCCCGACGCAGTCCGGCGCATCGTGTTCTGTAGCGGCAAGGTCTACTACGACCTGCTCGAGGAGCGGAAACGCCGCCACGGAAGAGACGCCGGCCCGGTCGCCGTGGCGCGCGTCGAGCAGCTCTATCCCTGGCCCGAGGGCGAGCTCGCCGAGACGATCGCGCGCCATCCGAATGCGGAGATCGTCACCTGGTGCCAGGAGGAGCCCGCGAACATGGGCGCGTGGACCTTCGTACGCGAGCGCATCCAGGGTCTGCTGCGTCCGGGCCAGCGCCTCGCCTACGCCGGACGCCGCGAAGCCGCGAGCCCGGCCGCGGGCTCGGGCCGCATCCACAAGCAGGAGCAGGCCGCGCTCGTGGCGTCGGCGCTGCACGTCGGATAGCGGAAGCTCCGCTACGGAGCCGGCGCGGCGCTCGCGACCTCTCTCCGGGCTTCGATCCTGAAGAGTGTTCCGCTCTCGATCGCAACGAAGAGCTCGCCCGTCGTCGGCGATTGAGCGACGGCGCGCACGCGATGTCCGAGGTCGTCGAGGAGGCGCTCTTCGCGGACGACGGTCTCGCCGTCGAGGACGAGGCGATTGAGGTGGGTGAGACGCAGCGCGGCGAGGAGGAGATCGCCGTCCCAACTCGTGAGCGAACCGCCGCCCTTCGGGTTTGCGCCCGAATAGAAGGCGATCCCCGACGGCGCAATCGAGGGCACGTAGTAGTAGAGCGGTTGCTCGAGACCGTCGCGGTGGGTGCCGACACCGATCTTGCCACCGCCGTACTCCTCTCCGTACGAGATGATCGGCCATCCGTAGTTCCGGCCGGGGCGAATGACGTTCACCTCGTCACCGCCCTGCGGCCCGTGTTCCGCAGACCACAGCGCTCCGGTCTCGGGATGCAGGGCGAAACCCTGGGGATTGCGGTGTCCCCAGGAGTAGATCGTGGCATGTGCGCGAGGATCTTCGACGAAGGGGTTGTCGTCGGGCGCCGACCCGTCGGTGCGGATGCGGTGGACCTTCCCGAGGTCGTTCGCGAGATCCTGGGCGAGGTCCCGTGCCTGGCGATCACCGACGGAGACGTAGAGGAGCCCGGCCCGATCGAAGGCGAGGGCGCCCCCGAAATGATTGACGGCCCGGCGTGCGGGCTCGGCCGTGAACAGCACCTCGAGATCGACCAGGCGATCGCCGACGAGGCGCGCTCGCGAGACCCTCGTCGTCCGGGCGTCGGGCGCCAGAAGGATGGAGTAGGCGAGGTAGACGAGCCGGTTCTCGCTGAAATCGGGATCGACCTCCACGCCGAGGAGCCCGCCCTGGCCGACGAACTCCACCCCGGGAACTCCGGCGATCGGATGGGTCGCCCCGTTCGTCGTGTCGACCCGGGACAGCCGTCCCGGTTTCTCGGTCACGAGCAGCTCGCGCTCGTCGAGGAAGGCGATGTCCCAGGGAAACTCGAAGGAGTCGACGATGGGAACGAGGCGCAGCGCCTCGGACTCCGTGGCGACGTCGTGCGCTCCGGCTGCGACCTCGAGTCGGGGGTTCGTCGCGAGATCTCCGCGCGTCGCCTGCCCCTGGACCGCATCGCAGCCCGCGAGAGCGAACGCCGTCGTCAAGGCGAACCGTGTGAAGAATCCGGGCATCGGGACGACCCTACTGGATGGTGCGTGCGCGACCAGGCGCCGGCGGTCGGTTGGCTGGGCCGCCCTCTGGCGCGTCCTACTGCTTCCGTCCCCGCTCGACGACGCCACCGCGGCGCGCGGCGATCGATGCGCTGTCGATCCGTTTCGACGACTCGGTGCCGGCTGCGAGCTCGTGCGCCATCGCGTCGTCCTCGTGCATCGACGCTCCCTCGTCGATCAGGCGCTTCACGCCTTCCATCACGCCGGGGACGCACGCGCACATGTCGAGCGCGAGCGCCTTCGCCTCTTCGACGAGTGCGTCGGGTTCGCAGATGCGGTTCACCAGGCCCCAGCGTTCGGCGCGCTCGGCGTCGAGCGCGTTGCCCGAGAGCGACACCTCCTTTGCGCGGGCGATGCCGATGCGGCGGGGCAGACGCACGCTGAGCCCCCAACCGGGCAGGATCCCGACGCGCGCGTGGGTGTCGAGGAACTTCGCGTGCGGCGAGGCGAAGATCAGGTCGCAGGCGAGCGCGAGCTCGAAGCCGGCCGTCGCGGCGGCGCCGTTCACGGCCGCGATC
>JAHEJV010000310.1 GCA_024638705.1 Deltaproteobacteria bacterium
CCTGGTACGGGCGAAGATCGACTCGCTGCGCGAGTTCAATCCGATGCTCGGACATCGCGGCTGTCGGCTCGGGATCACGTTCCCGGAGATCTACGCGATGCAGGCCCAGGCGATCGCCGGCGCCGCGCGCGAGGTGGCCGAGTCGGGCGCGAAGCTGCAGCCGGAGATCATGATCCCGCTCGTGTCGCACGAAGCCGAGCTCGCGAGGCTGCGCGCGCTGGTGCAGCGCGAGGTCGACGCCTGCTTCGCCGGGGCGAAGAAGCGGGTGCCGATCAAGATCGGCACGATGATCGAGGTGCCGCGCGCGGCGCTGACGGCCGGGCGCATCGCGGAGTCCGCCGATTTCTTCTCCTTCGGCACGAACGACCTGACCCAGATGACGTACGCGCTCTCGCGCGACGACGCTACGCGCTTCCTGCCGACGTACGTCGAGTCGGGGATCATCGACGACGATCCCTTCACCTCGATCGACGAGGACGGGATCGGGACGCTGATCGAGATCGCCGCGCGCGCGGGCCGTCGCTCGCGACCGAAGCTCAAGCTCGGGATCTGTGGGGAGCACGGGGGAGACCCGAAGAGCGTGCATTTCTGCGCGCGGGTCGGGCTCGACTACGTGTCGTGCTCGCCGTTCCGCGTGCCGATCGCGCGTCTGGCCGCAGCGCGCGCTGCCCTGGGCGTCGAGCCGTGAAGCGTCTCGTCCTCGCGATCGGCCTCTTGCTGTGGCTCGCGGGCTGCGCCGGCGCGCCGGCGCGGATTCCCGCGCCGGAGACGGGCATGGCGGCGGTCGAGCCCGCGCGCGCGCTCGCCCTGCGACACCGGGTGGAGGGCTTCTACCTGCGCCTGGCCCACCGTCGCTTCAACACGCTCGAGACCTACAACGACTACATCATGCGCGACCATTTCCAGTCGCTCGATCTCTTCTTCGACTACTACGCCGATCTCGTCGAAGACCTGCTGGATGCGGAGTTCGAGAAGTGCCGGCCGACCGCCATCGAGGTGCTCGAGTTCGGCTTCGAGGCCGAGGACCGCGCGCTGGTGCTGGTCCGGTTCGTCGGAGAGGACGGACGTCCGCTCCGGCCGGACGAGACGGAGCTGGTGCGGACGGACCGGTGGGAGTGGGCCGACGGCGCCTGGTGGGTCCGTCCCGGCCGTCTCTGAGCCTCGGGCGATCACCCAGAGGGGTGAACGCTGGTCCCCACAAGTGGAAACGCTTTTCCCATCCTCCACCAGGCCAGGAGTCGCGGGGCGATTTCCCAAAACGGGGTTTCTCTCGCGATGACCGGGAGTTCCGGGGTTGGTTGCGAGTCCGAACGAGAGTGGCACAGCGAATGCAAAGACCCCCTAACGGACGTCAGTCCTACTCTTGAAAAGCCAACCCTGTCTCCCGCGCAAGGCGCCCTCGGAGGAACCGAAGAGCCCCCCACGAAGAAGACGGAGGATTCCCTCCTCCTCTCTAGTGCCATCCAACACCGAGTGGCACCGGATTTTCTGACGGAACGATCTCGCAGATTCGCTCTTCCCCCCGAAGGCGCGATGCGGAAGACGCAGGAGAAGCGTCTTGCCGAAGTCGCAGAACCCGTGGTCCAGTGATGCAGAGCTCGTCGAGAAGATTCTCGGCGGCAGTCGAGAACACTTCGATCTGCTCTACGAGGCCTACTTTCCCCGTGTCTATCGTTTCGCCCTGAAGCGCCTGTCCGACTCCGCCGAGGCGGAAGACGTCGCGCAGGAAGTCTTCATCACCGTCTTCAACGTGCTCGATTCCTACCAGGGGACGGCCCCGCTGATCGTCTGGATCTTCGGGATCACGCGAAACACGGTGAATCGCCGCTTCCGCCGCAAGAAGCCGGGCATCACGTCCCTCGATGCGCCCGAGGCGCGCGAGGTCGCCAGCCTCCAGTCGCCGGTCGACCGCTCGGTGGATGCACGCCGCATCCTGAAGCTCTGCGAAGCGGCGATCGAGCACGATCTGACGCCCCTCCAGCGCCGGATCTTCCACCTCAAGCACCTGCGCCGGCAATCGATCCGAACCATCGCCCGGGCGCTCGGGAAGTCGGAGGACGCCGTGAAGGCGAACCTCTACCGGATGCGCCGCGCCCTGGCCGACAGCGCGCCCGGCCTCGACTCACTCCTGGCGTCCTAGCGCGCCTCCCTGGTCCCCGTGGGGCCAGGGAAGGGGCGGAATGGGGCAACGAGCGACGCGTTCCCACGTGTTCGGGCGATTTTTTGCCACATGTGCGGGGTGGTGGCCACTCCCTCATTGACGGGCCGATCGAGGTAATGGACCCGCCATCCTGGGTGAGGGGGTTACGCGAGGAGAAACCGCGTTGCCCCGCCTGAACGCTACACCTGTATCTGCTGACGCTCTCACGGACTCTGATCTTCTCGATGCCATTCGCGCGGGTGACGAATCCGCCTTCACGCTCCTCTACGAGCGTTACTTCGAGCGCGTCTACAACTTCTCGTACGCGCGCTTACGCAATCGCGCCGACGCGGAGGAGGTCACGCAAGAGACCTTCATCGCGGTGTTCAAGTGCATCGACGGCTTCGCCGGCCGATCGGCACTCCTGTCGTGGATCTACGGGATCGCGAAGAACACGATCAACAATCACCTGCGCAAGGCGAAGGCGCTCGATCAGCGCATCGAGCGCGCCGAAGAAGAGCTCGTGCGCAACGCGCACACCTTCGACTCCTGCTCTCCGGAAGAGCACGTGAGCTTCCAGCGCTGCGCGGACGCCGCGCTGCGCAGTCTCGACAACGTCTCCGACTGGCAGGCCGAGGTGTTCGCACTGCGACACTTCGAGAACATGCCGATCCAGGAGATCGCCGATCGGATGTCGCGCTCGAACGATGCGATCCGATCGAGCCTGTATCGGGTCAAGCGGCTCGTCGTCGAGGCCGTGGACTCGGAACAGGTGCAGCACCTCTGACCGACACTGGGGGGTGTGGTGAAGCGCAAGAACCGCCGCGGACCGCGGCAATCGAACCCGGCCTCTCTGGCCGACCTGGACCCGGATGCGTTCGAAATGATGGATGACGTTCTAGCTGATTTCTCTGTCGATGAGCTTCGCGAGTTCCTCGAGGCGGACCTGATCGACGTCCCGGTGGATCCCGAGTTCAAGGAGCGCCTGCGACGGCAGCTCTGGGACCTCGTCGAGAGCCGGGCCACGAACCCGGCGAGCAACCGCGGGCCGAAGCGCCGCCCCCACTAGCCGCCCCCACTAGCGGCCGCACCGGCGCGCTCGAGCGGGAAACGCCCCTAACCCGCCGGAGGCGCCTCGGACGGCGGTCGCAGCGCGAGCCGTCCGATGTAGTGACGGAAAGTGTCGAGCGTGAGGCGGGCGTCCGCCATCGCCCGATGCGGCACCGATCCCTCGATCAGACCGGCCGTGACGGCGGCCTGCCGGAGTGAGAGCGCCGCGACGGGTTCGCCGGCCACGAGCGACCACGCGTAGAAGAGGCTCGCGAGGTCGATGACGTGATAGTCGTAGGGGTAGGGGTGCTCGCAGTTCTTGTACGCGCGCTCGAGAAACTGCACGTCCATGCGGACGTTCTGCCCGGCCGGCACGACCGTCACGCCCTGCGGCAGCAGCGCGTCGATCTCGGCGAACACCTTGCGGATGTGTGGCGCGCCCTCCCAGGCCTCGGCTGTGTAGCCACTGATCTCCGCCGCTTCCTTCGAGATCCGGTCGGCGCGGGCCGCGATCTTCCACTCGCCGGCGCCCAGTTCGTCGAGCCGGTAGTCGGTGACGATGATCGCGACCTCGGTGATGTCGTGCTTCTCGACATCGAGACCGCCGAACTCGCAGTCCATGAACGCAAAGACGAAGTCGGCCAAGCGCGCCTCTCTCGCTGGGGTGATCGGGGCGGCCTGAACTCCGCGTCGGCGCAGGCTACCCCCGCCGCGAGCGGGACACCAGCGGACGTGCCGCCGGCGCGTGCTTCGAAGCGTACGGAGGCCGCAGGTTTGACTGACGGGACGGTGCGCGGATAGAGTGCGCGTCCCCTGCGAAGGAGGCTCGAGATGGCGCTGCGCGAACCGCCTGCCATGGGCACGCCGATGCTGCCGGCGAAGACGTTCGAAGGAGAAGTCGTCGTCGTCACCGGTGGCGGCACCGGGCTCGGGCGCGCGATCGCCGTCGAGTTCGGGCGCCTGGGAGCGAGCGTCGCGATCGCGAGTCGCAACCCCGAGCACCGCGCGCAGGGAGTGGCGGCGGTCGAGGAAGCCGGCGGGCGCGCCGCCGGCGTCGCACTCGACGTGCGCGACGCCGCGAACGTCGCGACTGCCTTCGACGAAGCCGAAGCCGAGCTCGGTCCGGTCAGCCATCTGATCAACAACGCGGCCGGCAACTTCCCGGTCGCCGCCGAGAACACCTCGGCCAACGCGTGGCGCGCGGTGACCCAGATCGTGCTCGACGGCACCTTCTTCTGTTCGACCGAGTTCGCGCGCCGACGTATCGCGGCGGGGGCGGGCGGCTCGATCCTCAACATCGGCGCGAGCTACGCGTGGACCGGCGGGCCCGGGACGGCCCATTCGGCCGCCGCGAAGTCCGGCGTCTGGAACCTCACCATGTCGCTGGCCGTAGAATGGGCACCCGACGACATCCGGGTCAACGGCCTGGTGCCGGGCCTATTCCCTACCGAGGAACACCCCGATGCGATGCGCGCGATCAAGGTGGGCGCCACCGAGGAAGAGCGCGCGCGCCGGATTCCCGGAGGCCGCCTCGGCCGTCTCCAGGAGCTGGGCTGGGCCGCCACCTTCCTGTGCTCCCCCTTCGCGTCCTACCTGACAGGGCATTGGCTCGTGCTCGACGGCGCGAACTGGCTGCGTCGCAACGTCGTGATGCCCGAGTTCACGCCGGTCCGGGACACGCTGCCCAAGCGGAAATAGGCGCAGGGAGACAGGCGCGGGCGGATCGGCGCCCGGGGTTTCGCGTCGCGGGGCGATCGCGCGCCGGGCTGGATGGATGGCGCTCCCAACGGGAATCGAACCCGTGTCTCAGCCTTGAGAGGGCTGCGTCCTAGACCGCTAGACGATGGGAGCGCTCACTCCAAGGCGGCCGAAGCTAGCACGGCTCCCCGGCTCCGACAGGGCGGGAGTCTTCCAGTCCCTCGCGAACCGGGCGGACCGGCGAAGCCGGGAAAGCGCCGTGTTTCGTCACCGCAGGGCGACGGGAATCGTCACTTCGGCGCGCGACGAGGCGGGGTTTGCGCCTCCGCGACGACGCATCGGGACCCGATCGCGAATCCCCGATCGCTTCGGGTCGGCTCATGTTGGCGCGCGTAGCTGCCGATGCAAGAACGTCCCCTCCGTTCTCCTGGCACGCGGCTTGCTATTTCGCCCGGCAGACGGAGTGACCGAGCACACCGAACCTGCGCCGAAGGACGGCGCGGCCTCTGGGAAGGGGTCGGGAAGGGATTTCCCGAGTCGCTGCCCGGTTCGAGACTCCAAAGGGAGATCCCATGAAGAAGCTTCACGCACGCAAGGGT
>JAHEJV010000311.1:0-1529 GCA_024638705.1 Deltaproteobacteria bacterium
GGTCGGGGTCAGGGGGATCCCGCAGCCCGACTCAGCGCAGTTGGGCCACGCACCGGGGTCCAACCCACTGCGAGCCTCCCGGTCACGACGACCTGAAAACCTAACCAGGGAGGGCGAGCCATCGGGCGGAGGGATCCCCCTGACCCCGACCGCGGAGCGACTGCGGCGCAGAAGCACGAGCGGCCGCGGCTCACGGTACGACCCCGCTTCGCGAACAGCGCTCGCCTAACCCTTCCGCTTCTCCGCCCCCGCCAACAACCGCTCCGTAGAGATGATCGCCCGCGTATGATCCGCCTCCCCGATCGCGCCCGCTTCATCGAAAGCCTCGATCCGAAAGCGGTACACCTTCCGCTCCATCCCCTCGAACGTCGCGATCGCATGCACCCGACTGCCGACCGGCGTCGGCGCGTTGTGACGCACGGAGATCGAAACGCCCACCGAGAGCTGCCCGTCCTCGAGCAGCGGCGTCATCAGACGCGCGGCGGCCAGCTCCATCAACGCCACCAGCCGCGACGTCGCGAACACGGGCGGAAACGAATCCTCCGGCCCGAGGGCGATCGCCGCGGCGGTGTCGCTCTGTTCCACGGTGAACTCGGCTCGTGCGGTGGCGCCGGCTTCGATCATCGGTCCACTCCTGCGAAGTCGAGCGTCGCGCGCACGACCGGGTCGGGGTCTTCCATCGGAATCAGGTGGCGTCCTTCGACGTCCCGGATCTCGCCGGCCGCGATGTGCGCGACGAACGCTTCGTACACCGCGCGCGGAAAATCTCCCTGGGTCGCCCAGAGCAGTCGCGCGGGAACGGCGAGGCCCTTCGTCGGGGCCCAGATGTCGGCGAATCGCCCACCGGCGAACACCGCCGCCTCCGTCGTCGGCGCGCACTTCAGCTCCACCTGTCCGTCGGCGCGGTCGGCCATCGCCTCCTGGAGATAGATTGCGAAGGCGCGTTCGTCCCAATCGGCGAAGAGACGCTTCTCGCGCCAGATCGCTCCGGCCGTCGCGCGATCGGGAAAGACGCTGCGACGCTTCGTCGCGCGTTCGACCAGCTCGTTGCCCCGGGCCGCTCGCTCGGGATCGAGGTTCGTGACGCTCGGCGGCGGGTGCAACACCGGGTCGACGAGCAGCAGACGATCGAAGAGCGCGGGCTCTTCCGCGGCGGCGAGCAGTATCGACGTGCCGCCGAAGGAGTGACCGAAGCCGAGCGCGATCGGTTCGCCGGCTTCCGAGGTCAGCGCGCGCGCGACCGCCGCGACGTCAGCGCCGAACCCGAGCCAGTCGAACGCCCCCTCGCCCGTGGGCGTCGACGAATCGCCGTGTCCGCGCGCGTCCATGCCGACGACGTGGAAGTGCTCGCGGAGCGGACGCGCGACGAGATCGAGGGTCGCGGCGCAGAAACCGTTCGCGTGATGCAGCAGCGCGAGCGGACCGTCGCCGCCCCAATCGAGCAGCGCGATCTCCACGTCGCGCTCGGGGAGCGGGAGCCTGCGGCGGGTGACGTCTTCGAGCACGGGCGGCGGATTCTCGCCGTCTGC
>JAHEJV010000311.1:1629-5471 GCA_024638705.1 Deltaproteobacteria bacterium
GCAGCGCGAGCGGACCGTCGCCGCCCCAATCGAGCAGCGCGATCTCCACGTCGCGCTCGGGGAGCGGGAGCCTGCGGCGGGTGACGTCTTCGAGCACGGGCGGCGGATTCTCGCCGTCTGCCGCGCGTGGCGCCACTCCGCGCACCGTCCGCCGCGCGGGCTATCTTGCGCGCCGTGCTGACCCGATTCGACGACTCGCTGCGCATCCGCGTATCCGCCAACCTCGCCGGCTTCGAGCGCGAAGTGCATCGGGACGAGGCTCTGCGCCACGCCGCCGTCGCGCTCGCCCTGCTGCCCGGCGACGACGGCCTGCCTTCCTTCGTGCTCACCCGCCGCGCGCCGAAGCTCAAGGCGCACCAGGGACAGTGGGCGATTCCCGGGGGTCGGCTCGATCCGGGCGAGACGCCGCACGAGGCCGCCCTGCGCGAGCTGCACGAGGAGGTGGGCCTCGAGCTCGCGCCCGACCGCGTGCTCGGCCTCCTCGACGACTATCCCACGCGCTCGGGCTACTGCATCACGCCCGTCGTCGTCTGGGCCGGTGCCGAAGCCGACCTCGTCCCCAACCCCGACGAGGTCGCGAAGGTCTACCGCGTGCCGCTCGGCGAGCTCGAGCGCCCGGACGTCCCGCAGCTGCGCAGCATTCCCGAGAGCGATCGTCCCGTCATCTCGATCCCGCTGCTCGGCACCCACATCCACGCGCCGACGGCCGCCATCCTCTATCAGCTCCGCGAAGTGGCGCTGCGCGGCGACGCCACCCGCGTCGCGCACTTCGAACAGCCCGTGTTCGCCTGGCGCTGAGCGCGGAACCCTCGACTGGAACGGAAGCGGGCCCCCCGCCCGGACTCGTCGCGCTCGACCGCATCTGGCGTCGGCACGGCCGGACCTTCTGGGCGCTGCACTCGGTGTGGGCGCTGGCGACCGGGGGGCTCGTGCTCTGGCTCGCCCAAGAGGGGGGCTTCCGGAGGGACGCGCTGCGCAGCGAAGCCGGCGGCCCTCCCCGCCGGTGAATACCGCGTCGTGTTGCGCACGGCGGACCACCGCGTGTTCGGCTCAGCGGAAGTCGCGCTGCGTTAGTCGCGCGCGCATCGTCGGCCCTCTGCCGCCTGCGCCTTCGCCTCGAACGAACCCCCCGGTCGACCGATGGACTGGTAGAGTGAAGGGCAGACGGCATCCTCGCCGTCGCAGCGCGCGGTGACGATGCATACCCGCACATTCCCGTTCCAGTCCGCGGCAATCACCCTGGTGCTTGTCTGTGCACCGATCGCCCTGCCGCGGTCCGTCGCCGCCTACCTCTTCGAGGGCGTGCCGATCGTTGCCGACGGCGCGGCCTGCGACGTCCAGCCGCAGGGCTGCTTCGGCGACGTCCCCTACGCCTACCAGATCTCCCGCTACGAGGTGACCTGCACCGAGTACGCGGAATTCCTCCAGGACGTCGCGTCAGCCGTCGACCCCCACGCCCTCTACGATGCCCGCATGTCGGACACCGACGGCGAAGTCGGGTGCATCTCGCGCAACGGGAGCGCCGGCGCGTATCTCTACGCGGCGATTCCGGGTCGCGAGGATCGCGCGGCCAACTACATCTCCTGGGACGGCGCCGCGCGTTATGCCAATTGGCTGGAGACCGGATCGACCGAATCGGGCGTGTACGACATGAGCCACGTCACACCCGAGCGAGAACCCGGCGCGTCTTTCTTCCTCCCCAGCGAAGACGAGTGGTATCGGGCCGCCTACTACGATGCGGCGACGCAGGAGTACACGGACTATCCCGTGGCGGGCACGATGACGTGCTCGCATCCCAGCCCCGCGATCACCGCCGGCAACTGCTTCTTCCCCGTCTCGCCCTTCGAGCCCTTTGATGTCGGCAGCTACCCGAATGCGGAGAGCGCCTCCGGAACCCTCGACCAGGGCGGCAACGTCTGGGAGTGGGTCGACACGCCCTACGCCGACGGTCGCATCATCCGCGGCGGGTCGTTCCAGCACGACATCTCGCGCCCGAAGCGAAACTTCCAACACGTACCGCTGGACGCCGATTTCCGATCGGGGAAGACGGGGCTGCGCGTCGCGCCCGAACCGGGCCGGGCGCCCGCGCTCGCGGCGGGAGCACTGACGATCGCCGGCCTGCGGCGTTCGCGGCGCGGCCGTCGACGCTAGTCGCCCTTCTCGAACTCCGCGATCGCCTTCTCCGTCGGGCCCATCAGGCCGGCGGCGCGGGGGTAGCCGGCGTACTGGGCGAGGTGGATGAGCGCCTCGCGCAGCTGCTCGGGGGTGAGCTCGCCGTTCTTGAGCGCGGCCTTCGCCTGGATGCCCCAGGTCATGCCTTCGCCCATGCAGGCGATCACGCCCATGATGAGCAGGCGGCGGTCGCGCATCGGCAGCGCCTCCCGGGTCCACACCTCGGCGAAGAGCTGCTCGAGCATCACGTCGGCGAAGGCGCTCGCACCCTCCGGCGGCACGATGACGTCGCCGGCGTAGACCTTCTTGATCATCTCGGCGCCGCGGTCGCGGCGGTCGCTACCCATGCTCAGGACTCCCGGTCGGCGATGGTGTCGTACCAGTCGAAGGTCTCGCGCTTCACCCAGCCCGGCATGTTCGAGCCCTTCTTCATGCGCTCGACCATCGCCGGCTTCAGCTGGCCGGCCGACATCATCGCACCGAAGACGGCTCCGGCATTCATGTGGTCGAAGAAGTCGCGCTGCCACGCCCACTGGTAGTTGCCCGCATAGCGGAACCAGGATCCGCCGACGCCGGCGATCTCGTGGGGCTTGCCGTCGGCGTCCTTCTCCGGCGCGACCTGTCGCCAGATGCCGATGACCTCGCCCTTCTGGTCGTCGACCAGGGTGCGCACGTAGGGGTAGACCCAGTGCTCGAGGCCTTCCATCTCGGTGCCGTACACCCAGTCGTGGATCTGCTGGCGCCCGTCGGCGACGAACTCCCACTTCGCGCCGTTGTTCCAGGTGTAGATCGCGTCCTCGGTGTAGAACTGCGACATCTTCGACCAGTCGCCGCTCTCGCCCGCTTCGTCGCTCGCCGCGACGAAGCGGCGCGTCATCTCTTCGAGCTCTTCTCGGGGAAACTTCGCCATCACTCCTCCTCGATCGAAATCGCCCGGGTCGGGCAGTACTTCACGGCCGCCTGCACGGCGGCGCGCTGGCTCTCCGGCGGGTTCGCATCCTTCACGCGGACCTTGTCGCCGTCCATCTCGAACACGTCGGACGCCTCGGAGCAGCACACCTCGTGCCCCTGACACAGATCCAGGTCGACGCGGATCTTCATCGAGCGCCCGCAAGCGCCCGAAGGGAGCGCGCAGCGAGGCGCAGCCGAGCGAAGTTCATGAGTTGGACTTCCGTCGGCGGTAGCGCGCCTTCGCGGGGGCCTGGAGCTGCACGACCATCTTCGAGTGGTCGTTGCGATAGGTCTCTGGCGGCTGGCTGAGCTCGAAGTCGTACTTGAGCAGCAGCTCGCTGAAGATCGCCTTGAGCTGCATCATCGCGAAGGCCGCGCCGACGCAGCGATGGCGACCCGCGCCGAAAGGGATCCACGCGAAGCTCTGGCGGTCTTCCTCGCGGCCTTCGTCGTAGCGCGACGGATCGAAGCGATCGGGGTCCGGGAAGCACTCGGGCATCCGGTTCGACACCGCCGGCGACGCCGCCACGAGCTTACCGGCCGGGACGGTGAAGCCCTTGTAGTGGAAGTCGGACATCACCTTGCGCATCAGGATGATGAGCGGCGGGTGCAGACGCAGCGCCTCCTTGATGCACGACTCGAGCAGCGGGATCTCGCGCAGGGCCTGGTAGCTCACCTCGCGTCCGTCGGCGTAGAGCGCGTCGAGCTCGTCACGCACC
>JAHEJV010000312.1 GCA_024638705.1 Deltaproteobacteria bacterium
GACTGGAGTCGAACCAGCACGGCCTTGCGACCACCAGATTCTGAGTCTGGCGCGTCTACCAATTCCGCCACCCGGGCAAGGCGCCGGAGACTAGATCCGGGGGAGGGCGTTCGCCATAGATCGCGCGGTCCGCGATCGGCGACAGGAGCGCCGGGACGCGCACCTCGCCTACCTTGCCGCGATGGGACGTCCCCGCCGGCCGGTGAAGCGTCGCGAGCGGGGGCGCGCGGCAAAGCGGACGAAGTCGGGCAAGAAGTCGGGGAAGAGGCCCGGGAAGGACCGCAAGCCGCAGAAGGGGCGTCCGCGCCGGCGTGTGCAGGGAGGCATCGACGCCGACCGCGTGCTCGGCGCCCTCGCAGCGAAGCGCGGCGGTCTTCCCGCCACGCGTCTGTTGAGCGTGCTCGGCGGCGCACCGAACGAGTTGCGCGGCCTGCGCAAGCTGCTGCGCGCGCTCGAGCGCGAGGGACGGGTCGAGCGCGCGCGCGGCGCCTGGCGGGTGCCGCGCGCGGACGGACTCGTCGAGGGCGAGCTGCTCGCCGGACGCGACGGCGCGAAGCCGCGCGTCCGCGACGACAGTGGACGCGAACACCGCATCGACGACGCGGTCGACGCGCGCCCCGGCGACCGCGTGCTGATCGCGCCGCAGCCGCGTGGGCGCGCCGTGCTGCTCCAGGTGTTGTCGGGCGAGCGCGACCGCTGGGTCGGGATCCTGCGCCGTCACGGCAAGCTGCTCGGGATCGCGCCCTATCGCGACGACGGCGACTGGTTCGTGCGCGTGGCCCGCACCGACGCCGGCGACGCGAAGCCCGGCGAGGTGGTGGCGGCGGTGCCGGTGAAGCACCCCGGGCGTCGCAAGTCGCGCAAGGACGCGCCGCCCTTCGCGCGGATCGTCGAGCGACTCGGCTTCCCGGGTGACGCCGACGCCGACTTCGCCGCGATCGTCTGGCGCCACCGCCTGCCCGTTGCGTTCCCGCCCGAGGTCCAGGCCGAAGCCGACGCGTTGTCGCCGCCCGACGCCCGCGAGTTCGCGCAGCGCACCGACCTGCGCGAGCTCCCCTTCGTCACGATCGACCCGGCGAGCGCGCGCGATCACGACGACGCGGTGTGCGTCGAGCGCAAGGGAAAGGGATTCCTGCTGCGCGTCGCGATCGCGGACGTCGCACGCTGGGTGAAGCCCGGCGGCGCGATCGACCGCGAGGCCCTGCGTCGCGGCAACAGCGTCTACTTCCCCGACCGCGCGATCCCGATGCTCCCCGAGCGGCTCTCCGGCGATCTCTGCTCGCTTCGTCCCGGCGTCGATCGGCTCGTGCTGGTGGTCGAGATGCGCATCGACGCGAAGGGGAACCTCACGCGCCGCAAGTTCGCGCGCGCCGTCATCAAGAGCCATGCGCGCCTCTCCTACGAGCAGGCGGCGGCTGCGATGGAGCATGGCGACGACGGCGTGCCCGAAGCGTCGATGCTGCGCGACCTCGCCGATCTCGCCGCGCGCATGCGCCGGCTGCGCCACCGGGCCGGCTCCCTCGACTTCGATCTGCCGACCGCCGAGTTCCGGCTCGACGAACGCGGCTTCCCCGTCGACGCCCAGCCCGCCGCGCGGAGCGACGCGCATCGCGCGATCGAGGAGGCGATGCTCGCGGCGAACCGCGCCGTCGCCGAGTTCCTCGTCGACGGCGAGATCGAAGCCGTGCATCGCATCCACGACGCCCCCTCCGTGCCCGACACCGCGCGCCTCGTGTCCGAACTCACTGCGCTCGGCTTCCTCGAGGGCGGCGACCCGGAGCAGCTCTCGTCGCGCGATCTCTCCCTCGCGCTCGACCGCGCGGCCGAGAGCCCGGCCGGACCTTGGATCCACACGATGGCGCTGCGCGCGATGACGCGCGCTCGCTACGGTGCGCAGTCGAAGCCGCACTATGCGCTCGCCTTCGAGCACTACCTGCACTTCACCTCGCCGATTCGCCGGATCGCCGATCTCGCCGTGCACCGCGCGCTCATCGCAGCGCTGGAAGGCGAGCGTCCCCCGCTGACGCGCGCGAACGCCGAGCTGATCGCCGTGCGCGCCTCGCATCGCGAGCGCGTCGCGATGGCCGCCGAGCGCGAGATGGCGCAGTTGAAGGCCTGCGTGCTGCTGCGCGAGCACGTCGGTGAGCGTCACGAGGGGCGCATCACCGGTCTCGCGCCCCACGGCCTCTACATCACCCTCGACGAATGGCACGTCGAGGGGCTCGTGCACGTCTCGCGCCTGCCGGACTACTTCGAGCTCGACCCGAGTGGCCGCGCGCTCGTCGCGCGCAGCGCGCGCTACGAGTTGGGCGAACGGGTGGAGGTGACGATCGCCGACGCCGACCCGGTGACGGCGCGCATCGACTTCGTTCTCGAAGATCGGCCACGGCACCGCCGTCGCTCCGGCGCCTGACCGACGCCCGCGCGTGCCGCTTCGACCAGCTCGGCGGGGTCCCACTTCGCGGGCAGGCGCACGCACTCGCCGTCGCGGGTGCGGAAGCGCAGGAAGCCGTGCTGCACCCCGTGCTCGAAGAGGTCGCGCAGGATCTCGACGTCGCGCCGGCAGTATTCGGCGACCTTCTCCACCTGGCCTTCCTTCCACCACGCGAGCGACTGCAGCCCGTCGGCGCTCTTCGGGACGCCGAGAGTCTCCTCGGCGAGGTGCCCCATCGGGAGACGGAAGCCGATTCGCTTGTGGACGTCGGCGAGCAGGTCGAAGGTGGGGAAGCGCGCCGGATCGGCGTCGGTGTAGCCGCGCAGCACGGCGTAGTCGAAGCGCAGCGAGTTGAAGCCGACCACGAGATCGGCGGATGCCATCCGCGCGAGCAGCTCGTGGACGCGGGATTCCTCGAAGGTCTCGAAGCGACCCGTCGCGGTGTCGTAGGTGACGGCGACGGCGACGCGCATCAGGTGCGCGTTGTGCCACCCGCCGACGTCGTCGGCGCTCTTCTGGGTCTCGATGTCGAAGAACAGCAGGCGCGGCGCGGGGTCGGTCGAGGGCGCCGTCGCGGTCTCGGAATCGTCGGGCTCGTCCTCGCGCAGGTTCGGCTCGGGCAGGGCGGGCAGCGCCTCGCGGCCGAGCAGCAGATCGAGCACCTCCCGCGACGCGACCTTGTCGATCGGCCGGTTGCCGTTGCTGCACTTCGGGGAGTGGACGCAGGAGGGACAGCCCTCGTCGCAGGGACACCCTGCGATCAGCTCGGACGTGGCTTCGAGCAGCGACTCGATGCGGTCGAAGAGGCTCGCGCTGATCCCGACGCCGCCGACGTGGGTGTCGTAGAGGAAGATCGCCGGCTTGCCGAGCTGGGGGTGGCGTGTGTAGGAAATGCCCGCGACGTCGTGGCGATCGCAGAGCGCAAAGAGCGGGAAGAGCGAGAGCGCGGCGTGCTCGACGGCGTGGATGCCGCCCATCACGTGGCGCTGCCGGGCCTCGAGCGCGGCGGGCACTTCGAGGGGCATCTCGAGCCACAGCCCCGTCGACTCGAAGGCCGAGGGCGGCAGGTCGAGCGGTTCGGTCGCCAGGAGATCCTGTCCCTGGATGCGGCGACGCTCGTATCCCGTGATGCGCGTCGTCACGCGCACGCGCCCTTCGAAGAGCGTGAAATTCCCGGCCGGGCGCTGGCGCGTGCGCGAGAGGATCTCGGTCTCCTTGTCGGAGAGCGAGCGGGTGTAGTAGGGGACCTTCACGCCGCGGACGTGCGCGATGCGCTCCTCGGTGTCGAGCTCGGTGACGTGGTATTGCCGCCCGCGGTGGAGGTAGATCGCACCCTCGTGGCACTCGCCGAACACGTTCGCCGCGCCGATCGAGCCGACCAGCTTCTCCTCGCCGTCGCGTTCGGTCGCGACGATCGCGTAGCTCGACCCGGCCTGGCGCAGACCCACTTCGAGATGCGGCCGCCGGCGCGCCGCGAACCACTCGCGATGCGTATCGCTGCGCAGCAGCGTGCCGCGCTCCTCGCACGCCGCGAGGTTCTGCGCCGCGCCGGGCTCGCCGAACCACGTCTCGTCCTCGCGCAGCGGCAGCTCGGCGGCGGCGCAGGGCAGGTGAGCGGCGGCGATCTCGACGTTGTGCGGATCGAGCACCGCGTGCTCGAGGCCGAGCTCGAAGAAGACGCGCGGGTGGTTCACGAGGTACTGGTCGAGGGCGTCGGGCTGGGCGACCAGGGCGATGGCGGCGTCGCCGCGACGTCCGACCCGGCCGCTGCGCTGCCACGTCGCCACCTGGGAGCCCGGGTATCCCACCAGGATGCAGACGTCGAGGCCGCCGACGTCGATGCCGAGCTCGAGCGCCGACGTCGAGATCACGCCCGAGAGCGATCCGTCGAACAGGCGCTTCTCGATCTCGCGGCGCTCGCTCGGCAGGAAGCCGGCGCGGTAGCTGCTGATGCGGTCGGCGAGCTGCGGCTCGGCGTCGACGATCCAGTTGTGCATCAGCTCGGTGACGACGCGCGCCTTCGTGAACGCGATCGTGCGCAGTCCCGCGGCGAGCGAGGCGCGAAACAGCTTCGCCGCGAGCGTGTAGGGCGAGCCCGAGGGCTTGAAGAGCATCACGTCGCGCGCCGCGCGCGGGGCGCCGTCCTCCTCGATCACCTCGAAGCGACGCCCGGTGAGCGAGCGCGCCAGCTCGCCCGGGTTGGCGAGCGTCGCCGAAGCCGCGACGATGCGCGGGGTGGCGCCGTGGTGCGCCGCGACGCGATCGAGTCGGCGCAGGACCTGGGCGACGTGCGTGCCGAAGATGCCGCGATAGGTGTGCAGCTCGTCGATGACGACGAGGTCGAGCCGCGAGAAGAACGTCTTCCACGATCCGTGGTGGGGGAGCAGGCCGGCGTGGAGCATGTCCGGCGTGGTGATCAGGACGTTCGGCGGTTCGTCGCGCAGGACGCGGCGTTGGCGGGCCGGCGTGTCGCCGTCGTACACCGCGACGCGCAGGTCGGGGCGACCGATCGCATCGATGTCGGCTTCGAGCCCGCGGCGCTGGTCCTGCGAGAGCGCCTTCAACGGAAAGAGATAGAGCGCGCGCGAAGACGGATCTTCGAGCGCGCGCCGCAGCGTGGACAGCGCGTACACGAGCGTCTTCCCGCTCGCGGTCGACGTGGCGATCACGACGTCGCGATCGCGCTCGAGCGCATCGAGGGCGCGCGCCTGGTGGGTGTAGAGCGCGGGGATGCCGCGTCGTTCGAGGACCGGCGTCAGCGGGCGATAGGCGTCCGGCAGCGATGGCGCGCAGCGCGAGGCCCGGGCGGCGAGTCGCTCGCGGTGGACGAGGACGTTCTCGAGATCCGGATCGGATTCGAGGGAGGTGACGAAACGGCGCAGACCGACCGACGCCACGCGAGACGCGTGGAGTCCGGTGTCGTTGGGGGCGACCACGGAGATCCCGAGATGGACCCGAAACGGGGAGGGCCGTCGGGAAGTTGGGGAGTCGTGGGGGGAAGTCCTAAGGTATCCCACCCGTTGACGCGCC
>JAHEJV010000313.1 GCA_024638705.1 Deltaproteobacteria bacterium
CGAGCCACGACGGCACCGACGCCCTCGCCGCGCTCGACGAGTACGTGCCCGACCTGCTGCTCGTCGACCTGATGTTGCCGCGCAAGGACGGATTCGAGGTGGTCGCCGAGCTGCGCGGCAAGGACGGCGAGCTGGCGTCGCTGCCGGTGTTGCTGCTCTCCGGAGCCACACCCACGCCGACGACGAAACAGCGCGCGGAAGAGCTCGGCGTCGCCGACCTGCTGGCGAAGCCGGTTCCGCTCGACAAGTTGTTGAGCGCCGTCGCCGGTGCGCTCGGCGAGTCGAAGCAGCCGGCGCACGCGAAGCCCGCGCCCAGCGCCTCGAAGCGACGCGGTCTCTCGGGAAGCTTCGATCGCGTCGCGTTACCGGCGCTGTTGCACCACCTCCACGGAATGCGCGCCACGGGCACCCTGCACCTCGCGAGCGGCAAGAAGCGCAAGTGGGTGCAGCTGCGCGACGGCTACCCGATCTCGGTGCGCTCGAACCTCGTGCGCGAGACGCTCGGCCGCCACCTCCTCCGCACGCGGCGGATCTCGAGCGAGCTGCTCGAGGCCTCGAGGCGCGAGGCGAACGAGCGCGGCGTCCGCCAGGGCGAAGTGCTCGTCGCGATGAATGCACTCTCCGACGAGCAGGTCGCCGAGGCCCTTCGCGACCAGGCGGACGAGAAGTTCTTCGAGATCTTCTCCTGGACGCGCGGCAACTTCCGATTCGAACGCGATGGGCACCTCCAGCGCGCCAACGCGCTCGGCTTGGGGCGCAGCCCGGCGAACCTCATCCTCACCGGCGTGCGGGAGCGCTTCCCGCTCGACCGCGTCGACCGCCATCTCGCGTCCCATGCGCGGCGTTACGTCACGCACGGCGAGAGCCCCTTCTACCGCTTCCAGGACATCCACGTCGAAGCCGAGGACGAGCGATTCCTGCGCAAGATCGACGGTACGCAGGCGCTCGCGGAGTTTGAACGCGCCGACGAGAGCCTGCGGCGCACCGTCTACGCGCTGCTCGCAGCCGGGCTGCTCGAGTTGTGCGACACCCCGGCGAAGCCGGTGCCGAAGGCGAAGAGCACTGCGCAGGCAAAGAGCACCGCGAAAGCGAAGCGCGACGACGGCGCGGCGAGGCCGGCGCCCAACCCGCACGTTGCCGAGGAGCGCATCGCAGCGTCTACCGGGAAGGATTCACGGCAGGACGACCCGCGCCTCGCCGAGCTGATGGAGCTCGCCGACCAGCTCCGCGCCGACGACCCGCACGCCGTTCTCGGCGTGGCGCCAGGCGCGAGCGCAGTCGAAGTGAAGGCGGCCTACGAGCGTCTCGCGGCGCGATCGCATCCCGATCGCTTCAAGGGTGACAGTCAGTCCCTCCGCGCTCTCGCCGACGACGTGTTCGGCCGCGTGCGCGCCGCCTACGAAGCCTTGAACGACCCGAAGAAACGCAAGCGCGACGCGCTGGAGAAGAAGAAGCTCGATCGGGAAGAAAAGGAGCGCGAGCGGTCCGAGCGCGCTTTCCGCGCGGAAGTGGAGTGTCGTCAGGGGCAGCAGGCGATGAGTGTGCGCAGCTACGAGACCGCGCTCGCACACTTCGGAAAGGCGCTCGAAATGTTCCCCGACGAGGGCGACCATCACGCCTACTACGGCTATGCGCTGCACCTGTGTCACCCGGGCGACCCGGGCATGATCGCGGAAGCGATGGAGCACGTGAAGCGCGGACTCAAGCTGGCGAGCCACCGTGAGAAGGCCTACCTCTACCTCGGTCGCCTGCACAAGGCGGTCGGCCAGGCGGACCAGGCCGAGAAGATGTTCATGCGCGCCGTCCAGATCGAGCCCGAGTGTCTGGAGGCCATCCGCGAACTGCGATTGATCCAGATGCGACGCGAGAAATCGAAGGGGCTGATCGGGCGGCTCCTCAAGCGCTAGGACCAAATGAGCAAGGTTACGGGCCGCGCGATCTGGCTCGACGGCGAGTTCATCGATTGGGACGACGCGAACGTCCACATCCTGACCCACACGCTCCACTACGGTCTGGGCGTCTTCGAGGGAGTCCGCTGCTACGAGCAGGACGACGGCCGCTCGGCGGTGTTCCGCCTCGGCGAGCACATCCGTCGGCTCTACGACTCGGCGCGCATCAACCTCATGGAGATCCCTTTCGATGCAGCGACGATCGAGGCGGCCTGCCTCGAGTCGCTGCGGCGCAACGATCTCCGCGCCGGCTACCTGCGTCCGATCGCCTTCGTCGGCGATGGCGAGATGGGGCTCAACCCCGGGAACAACTCGATCCGCGTGGCCGTGATCTCCTGGGCCTGGGGAAAGTATCTCGGCGACGAAGGCGTCGAGCGCGGCATCCGCGCGAAGGTGTCGACGTTCAGCCGTCACTTCGTGAACGCGAAGATGACCAAGGGCAAGACCTGCGGCGACTACGTCAACTCGATCCTCGCCAAGCGCGAGGCGCTGCTCGACGGCTACGACGAAGCGATCATGCTCGATTCGCAGGGGCTCGTGTCCGAGGCCACGGGTGAGAACATCTTCCTCGTGCGCGACGGCGTGATCGCGACGCCCTCCCTGTTCAGCGTGCTCGACGGCATCACCCGCGAGACCGTGATCGAGCTCGCGCGCGACAAGGGCATCCGCGTCGAGGAGCGGCCGATCACCCGCGACGAGCTCTACGTCGCCGACGAGGTCTTCCTCACCGGCACCGCGGCCGAGGTCACGCCGATCCGCGAGATCGACCGACGTCAGGTCGGCGCCGGGGGACGCGGCCCGATCGCCGCCACGCTCCAGCAGGCGTTCTTCGACGCCGCTGCGGGTCGCGAGCAGAAATACGAGCACTGGCTGACCTACCTCTAGGTGAGGGCCCGTTTCGGGTCAGCCGGCGCGAGCGGCTCAGGCGCGAGCGACGGCTCGCCGATTCGTACCGACGTGGACGTCGCGGCGCGATTCCGGGAGTACGTGCGACTCGATCGCAAGCGCGTGGGGGAGGGGCTCACTCCCGCCGAGCTGCATCGCTTTCGCGTGCTCAAGGAGGATCTGAATCGGCGTTTCTCGCCCGGCAGATCCGCCGCAAAGGACACGCGGCGTTCGGTGCGCGTCCCGACGCGTGTGAACGTGAAGTTCGCGAGCGACGGGGCGTTCGCGAAGAGCCTGATGACGAAGATCTCGCGGCACGGCGTCTTCGTCCAGACCGAGCACCCGCAGGAGCTGCAGTCGAGGTTCGATCTCCACATCGAGATCGAGCATCCGCATCGCGAGATCACCGTCCCGGTGGAGGTGGTGTCGGTCGGGATCGGTCCGAGGTACGAATCGAAGGAGCAGGGCATGGGACTGCGCTTCCTCGACGCCGCTCCCGAGACCCATCAGCTTCTCCAGGAGCTCTACGAGAACGCGCTCTCCTGATCGCATGGCGCTGCTCGCACGACCCGGCGGAGCGTGGTACTCCGTCGTCGCGTGAAGATCACCGACCTCCAGACCCCGGCCGTGCTCGTCGACGCCGCAGCGCTCGACCACAACCTCGACACGATGGCGGCGGCGCTGCCCGGGGCGCGTCTGCGTCCACACGTGAAGGCGCACAAGTGCACCGCGCTCGCGGCGCGACAGGCGGAGCGCGGTCATCGCCACTTCACCTGCGCGACGATCCGCGAGATGGAGGGCATGGCCGCGGCCGGGCTCGGCGACGACCTGCTGCTCGCGAACGAGGTGCTGGACGCGCGTAGGCTCGGTGCGCTCGATGCGCGTGTGACGGTGGCCGTCGATTCCGAGGCCACGATCGAAGCGGCTGCCGCGGGCGGCGTGCGCGAGGTGCTGGTCGACGTCAACGTCGGCCTGCCGCGCTGCGGATGCGCGCCCGAGGACGCGGGTCGCCTCGCCGATCGCGCGCGCTCGCGCGGCCTCGAGGTGCGCGGCGTCATGGGCTACGAGGGCCACCTGATGCTCCAGGGCGAGGTCGCCGATCGCGAGCGCGGCGTCGCCGAGTCGATGGCGAAGCTCGTGGCGGCGCATCGCGACGTGGGCGGCGAAGTGATCTCCGCGGGCGGGACGGGCACCTACGCGATCAACCGCGCCGCCACCGAGATCCAGGCCGGGTCGTACGCGCTGATGGACACCGCCTACTCCGCGCTCGAGCTGCCCTTCCGCCCCGCGCTCTCGCTGCTCGCGCGGGTGATCTCGGTGTCGCCGTCGTTCGCCGTCGCCGACTGCGGTCTCAAGGCGCTCGGCATGGACCACGGCAATCCGACGATCGACGGCGCGAAGGTCTGGTTCTGCTCCGACGAGCACATCACCTTCGCTGCCGAAGGAGCGGTGCAGGTCGGTGACTTCGTGCGCGTCCTCCCCGCCCATGTCGACCCGACGCTCGCCTACCACGAGCGGATGCACGTCGTCGCGGGCGACGAAGTGATCGACGTCTTCGAGATCGACCTGCGGGGTTGGCAAGCCGCCGAAGGCGGCGCGCAGCGAGGCGAAGCCGAGCGAAGTCGATGAGGATGCCTCCGCCTCTCGCCCGCGCCTCGGGCTTCCGAGTCGTCGAGCCCGTGTCCGGTCGATGCGGGCGCGCCAAACGGGTCTCCGAAAACGGGGCCTTCCTCCCCGAGCCGCGCACCCGAGCCCGTTCAACCCCTCGCGTCGACGGCCGATACGCAGGACATGCCGGAAAAGCCCATGCCGCTGCTGGGACGCCTCGCCGTCCATCTGAAGATGATCACGATGGACCAGCTGGCCGAGGTGCTGCGCGAGCAGGGACGCGCCGGCGAGGAGACGCCGCTCGGTGAGCTGCTCCTGGACATGGGCTTCATCGATCGCGCGAAGCTCGCGAAGCTGGTGGCCGCGCAGAAGCAGGTGCTCGCTAAGCACCGCGCCAAGCAGAAGGCCGCGGCATCCCCGGTGCGGTCCGTTCCGCCCCAGCCGGCCGCTCCGGCGGCGACTCCTCCTCCTTCCCCGCCCGAGGGCGACCCGCCTTCGCTGTTCAGCGACCCGCCGGCTGCGGCGCCGCCCGTCGAGCCCGAGCCGGTCGCACCCCCGGGCGACGAGCCGCTCGCTCTGGCGTCGGAGTCCGACTCCGCACCGCTCGAACTGGCGAGCCAGCCCGGTGGCCACGCGCCCGAGCTCGCATCCGACCCGGGTGGTCAAGCGCTCGAACTCGCATCCGACCCGGGCTCCGGCGCGCTCGAACTCGATTCGTCCCCGGCGGCCGAGCCGCTCGCGCTCGAACTCGATTCGTCCCCGGCGGCCGAGCCGCTCGCGCTCGAACTCGATTCGTCCCCGGCGGCCGAGCCGCTCGCGCTCGAACTCGATGCGTCCCCGGCGGCCGAGCCGCTCGCGCTCGCCGATGAGCCCGCGCCGGCGGCCTCGCCTTTGCCGGCCGAGCCCGCGCCCACCCCGCAGCCCGAGCCCGCCGCGCCGGCCCAGGCCGCGCCGGCGACCGCCGCGAAGGCGCCCGTCCAGCCGGTTGCCGCGGAGGACGGCCCGCCGCCGATCTGCA
>JAHEJV010000314.1 GCA_024638705.1 Deltaproteobacteria bacterium
GACGTTCCCGAAGCGCTGCGCGTGGAGCCGGTGCTGGAACCGTTCTGGGAAACGGAGTCGGCCGACGACGCCGGTTGAGCCTCAAGCGGCTCCGACGCCGACCCTCCGTCTCGACCACCAGAGGACCGATCCCATCAGCAGGATGAGCAGGGCCGCTCGTCCCCAGCGCGAGCCGGAAGGGACGTCCGCGGTGGTCGCCACGACGCTGATCTCGTCGAAGTAGTGGTCCGAAGCCCCCGTGTTCGACGCCTGCAGGCCGATGTGGCTCAGACTGGTCGCGAGGTCCGCGGGGAACGTGTTCCGGAAACCCAGGCCGCTCTTCTCGAGCGTCCCGTCGAGATAGAAGTCGAAGGTGTGGGAGGTCAGGTCGCCGACGATCTCCACCTCCCACCAGTTGCCCGCGTACACGATGGGGTCCATTCCGAGCTTGATGTTCTTCACGGTGCCGTTCTCGACGTACTTGATCTGGTAGACGGTTCCGCTCGCGACGAACTGGATCCACGGTCCGACCGCGGTCGTGATATCGCTGCCGAACTGCGACAGATAGACGACTGCGTCTCCCGAAGTCGTACCACTGGGCCGCCAATAGAACTTCAAGGTGAACCGGTTGGGCAGCGTGCCGACGTCGAGATAGTTGCGCACCTTCCCCGTGACCAGATCCGGAATGATCCAGACCGACTGATCTCCGGCCTGGAACACGGAACTCGTGACACGGATCTTCTCGGTGACGTCGCCGCCCCACTGGTTGCCCGCGCTCGGCTGCCCTTGCAGATCGCCCGAGGCGTCCGCGGAGTAGCCCTCGGCGCTATCGAAACCGACATCGACCAAAAACGCGGTGGCGGCTTCACTGAATCCCACCGCGACCGCGAGAAACGCCAATGAGATCCGGATCGGGTGCTGCTTCACGCTCGCTCCTGCTTCCTGTCAGCCGTTCATTCCTGGATCTGTCCGATCCTGTGCTGCATCGGACCGACCTCTCGGTGCGCTCCGTTCGCGATTTCTGCAGGTTTCATGCCGCGCCTGGGCGCTCGAGAGGCACCCGACCGGACGCGGTGACGCCGTTCGCCCCAGCCCCACTCGCGAGGCTGGGTCGTTGCGACTCACCCCCGGGCCCGCCGCTGCGGCGCCGAGGCGGGATCACGCGTTCTGGGGGGCGGACCGCCGACCGCCCCGACCGGGTCTCACCCGCCTTCGGGTGCTCGCCGCGGCCGGGTCTCACCCGCCTGCGGGAGCTCGCCGCGACCGCGCCCATCGCGCCGCGCAGACGACGAGATACGGGACGTTCACCAGGAAGATCAGGACCAGCCACTGATTCGCGCGGAAGCGGAGCATCATCAGCCACTCGATGCTCTGGTGCATCGCGACGAGCGACACGCCGACGCCGAGCGCGGCGAGGCGTCCGCGCAAGGCGAGGAAGGCGCCGAGCTCGAGGGCGAGACCCGACGCGAGCACGATGCGCGTCAGGTTCGGATAGGCGAGCACGAGGTGGGCGAGCTCTTCGCCGCGTTCGATCAGGCCGGGGTCGAGGCGGTCGTAGAAACGTTGCGAGTGGGTCTTCGCGATCTCGACGGCGATGTCGGGGAGGTCGAGCACCCAGCGTCCGCGCGAGCGGAGGAGCTTCGTGATGCCGGCGGTGACGTACACCGCGACGATCATCTGCTGCGAGTATTGAACGGCGAGATCGCGCGCACGCAGCCCGGCGCCGATCGGTCTCACGCGACCCGCGCGCGCCAGCGCGAAGTGCGCGTGCGCCACCGTCTGGCCGAGCAGCACGAGCGCGATGATCTGGTGGTCATGGGCGATCGCGCCCTGCGAGTTCGACAGCGTCCCGATCCAGACCACCTGACAGAAGAGCGCCGCCGTCGTCGCCGCGAGCGCGACGTCGGCGACGTAGAGCACGAGCAACGCCACCAGCACGGCGCGGGCCACCGGCTCGATCGGGTCGGCGCCGATCACGCTCAGGTCGAAGAGGTGCGCGAGGCCGTTCGGGTGCGGCTGGGTCGCCGGCCACTCCATCCCCAGGAACCACACGCCGACGACCGCCGCGAACGCAGCACGCAGGAGTAACCACTCGGCGTCGCCGTGGCGCAGATGCGGAGCGAATCCGCTCATTCGCGCTCCGCCACGAGCCGCGTCTCGCGCGTGACGACGTCGCGCTTGCGGCGCAGCTCGACGCGCCAGAGCTTCAGGGCGGAGTGCTGTGGGTCGGTGCGCGCGGCGAGCTCATCGAGCAGCGCGGCGCCCGCCTGAGCCTCCGACGCCTCCTGCGCGACGCCCGCCTCCTCCAGGGCCGCGCGTTTCGCACGCAGCGTCTTCTTCAGGCGCGGCGTCGTCGTGCGGAACGTGGGCTTCGTCGCGAGCGGCACTTCCTCCGCGTCCGTCACGTAGACGTACCAGGTGCGCGGATGGAAGCGCGAGTACATCGGGAAGTGCGAAAAGGGATAGGTCTCCTCGACCACGAGCGACGTCGCGACGGTCGCCGCCAGCAGCCACGGTCCGCCGAGCTTGCGGATCACGCCGAATCTACGCAGGGGACACTCCCGATGGGCCGGGCCCATCCGTCGCCCGGCCGCGGGCCGATCGCATGGAAGTTGCGCCACACATCGGAGAGCCGGCCGCCCGCGCTACTCCGCGAATCCCGGCGGCGGCGTGAAGCCGCCGATCTCCGTTTCGAGGAGCCGCGCAAAGGCGAGCGCGGTGCGGTCTTCCAGGTAGGGCGCCACCACCTGTACGCCGACGGGCAAGCCGTCCGGGGTGAGGCCGGCGGGCACGACGGTCGACGGCAGACAGGCGACCGTCGCGAGCCCCGCCCAGAAGACCTGCTCGAGGTACGGGATCTCGACGCCGTCGACGGCGATCGTGCGGTCGGACATCGGTCGGTGATCGTGCGGGAAGGCGGCGGTCGGCATCACCGGACAGAGCAGCACGTCGAAGTCGCGGAAGAACTCCTCCCAGCGCGCGCGCAGATGCTGACGCGCTTCGTCGTCGACGAGCCAGTGACGGTGCCGGCTCGCGGCACCGCGAATCATCTGCGCATCGAGGCTCGTGTCGTCGGGGTCGAGTCGTTCGGCGTCGCGCTCCATCCTCTCGATCACGGCCGGCGGAAAGCCCGCACCCATCACCGACCACAAGAGACGCAGGTAGCGCGCGTGGCTCTCTTCCGGGTCGAAGGCGGGACGCGCCTTGGCGTCGAGCGTCGCGACCTTCGCCGCGATCGCGTCGGCTGCCGCGTGAATGCGCGCGCCGACGTCGGACGCCAGCGGCCGACCGGGTTGATCGAGCCAGAGCGCGACGCGGTAGTCGGCCAGCCGACCATGGCGCGCCGACGGCAGCTCGAGCCGCCAGGCCTTCGCGTCTGCCTCCGACGGACCGACGAGGAGATCGAGCCCGAGCTCGAGATCTTCGGCCGATCGCGCCATCGGTCCGATCACCGCGAGGTCGTCCTCGGCGAGCGCGCCGGGCGGACCGGGAACGTGCCCGCGACCGGGCACGATGCCGTAGCTCGGCTTGTGTCCGAACACGCCGCAGTAGTGGGCGGGGTTGCGGATCGACCCGCCGATGTCGGAGCCGAGCTCGAGGGGCGTGAAGCCCGCTGCGAGCGCGGCTGCCGACCCCCCGCTCGAGCCGCCCGGGCCGCGCGTCGGGTCCCAGGGATTGTTCGTCGTGCCGTGCACGTCGTTGTAGCTCTGGAAGTCGCCGGCGTAGAGCGGGAGGTTGGTCTTTCCGAACACGATCGCGCCCGCGTCGAGCAGGCGCTGCACGGTGTCGGCGTTGCGCGTCGGACGGTGGTCGGCGAGCTGCGGCGCGCCCGACGTGGTGGGCATGCCGACGACCTCGATCGAATCCTTGATCGTCATCGGCAGCCCGTGCAGCGGCCCCCAGCTCTCCCCGCGCGCGCGGGCGTCGTCGGCTTCGCGCGCGCGCGTCCGCGCGGCGTCGGCGTCGAGCGCCACGACGGCGTGGATCGCACCGTCGCGGGCTTCGATCCGCGCGAGCAGGTGATCGAGCAGCTCGAGGCTGGACACTTCGCCCGCCGCGAGTGCGCGCGTGAGGTCGGTGGTCGTGCGGTAGCCGAGCCCGGTCATGGCGCCTCCCGCCGACACTCTATCGCGAAGCGCCGCGTCCCTCGCGATCGGGAGCCGCCGCGTCCCTCGTCATCGCGAAGCGCCCCGACCCCGCTCGCGGCTATCGTGAAGGAACGGGGCGCGCCATCGCGCCGGGGATCGGGAGGGTCGGCTTGTCGCGCAACGTCGTCGCGAGCGCACTCGTCGTCCTCGCCGTCGCGCTGCACCTCGTCTTCTGCGAATGGCGCCGCATCGAGTTCGCCGCGGCCGATGCGGAGAGCGCCGAAGCGCTCGTGCTCGTCGCCTTCCGACGCGTCGACCATCCGGGCGGCAACGCCGAAGCGTGGGACGCGCGTCGCGACGAGCTGCGCGCCTACCACGGGGACTGGGTCGCGTGCTGGGACGCCGAGCCCGGACTCGACGCCTGTCGCGACGCGGCGCCGCCCGACGAGAACGCCACGGTGAAGGCCGTGAAGCGGATCGAGTGCGCCGACGAGCGCGGGCTCGAAGTGATGCGCCGCGCGAACTTCCGCGCCTGCCTCGCAGAACGCGGACGACCCGAGCCGCGCCGCCCGCGCTGGACGCGCGACGACTACGGCATCCGCTTCGACGAACCCTACGTCACCCTGAACGCGCTCTTCGCCGAGGACTTCGGGCTCGGGTCGGGGATGGGCCGCGCGCTCGGTTGGTTTCGCGGGGTGCTCGTGCCGACGGCGCTCTGCGCAGTGGCGTTCGTGTTGGGTTTCGGATTAGGGCAGCGACGAAGATCGCGATAGCGTTCCCTCAGCATGTCGGGCATCGACGACTTCATCCGCTGGGTCAGCGAGAACGAATCGTTCCTCAGCGGAATGGCGGCGATGGCCGCGCTGGCCGGCGTGTTGGTCTCGGCCCTGGCAGTCGGAACGCGTCGGTTGCTCCGGAAGCCCTCCGGCGCGGCGGCCCCTCCCGACGAAGCCGCCGCGACGTCGGCGCCGGACGCGACGCCGGGTGCAGCGCCGGATCCGAGTGATCCCGTCCTCGCCGTCCTCGCGTTCGACAACCTGTCGAACGATTCGGAGATGGACTTCTTCTCCGACGGCGTGAGCGAGGAGATCATCCAACGCCTCTCGCGCGGCGCGACACTCAAGGTGATCGGGCGGACGACGAGCTTCCAGTTCCGCGGCGAACGCAAGGCGCTCGCGGCCGAGCAGCTCCGCTGCACCCACGTGCTCGACGGATCGATCCGCCGCGCAGCGGGTCAGGTGCGGATCAGCGCGCATCTCGTGGAGACCGCTTCGAGCACGACGCTCTGGTCCGAGCGCTACGACCGCGGGCTCGAAGACGTCTTCCGCGTCCAGGACGAGATCTCCGAGAGCATCGCGAGCGCGCTCGACCGCACCTTCTCCCCGTCGGTG
>JAHEJV010000315.1 GCA_024638705.1 Deltaproteobacteria bacterium
CCTGGATTGGTTTCCTGGTCGTCGGAGCCAGGAGGCTCGCAGTCGGTTGGACCCCGATGCGGGGCCCAGCTGCGCTGAGTCGGGCTGCGGGATCCCCCTGACCCCGGACGCTATTGCGGGGGCTGTTAGTCGGACATTTTTGCGATGACGTCGTCGGCGAAGCGGCGCAGGCCGTCGCGTTTGTCGGCGAGGTTGTGGTGGTCGCCGCCGTACTGGAGCCAGGGGGCGGTGAGGACGTGGGTGACGCCGACTTCTTCGGCGCGGCGGTAGGCGTCGGGGTCGAAGGCGTCCATCAGCGGGACGACGGCGTCGAGCGGCTCGTTCTCGCGGCCGTACTCGGCGCGGAAGCCGCGGATCTTCTCGATGCCCTCGCGCGCCTGCGCGGTGGTGATCGCGTGCGGGAGCCAACCGTCGCCGATGCGGCCGATGCGGCGCATCGCGGGGTCGCTCATGCCGCCGACGAGGATCGGGATCTCGCGCTTCACCGGCGGCCGCATGTTGAGGCGGTCGAAGTCGAAGAAGCGGCCGTGGTGCTCGACCATCTCGCCGGTCCACAGCTTGCGCATCACCTCGATCATCTCGTCGGCGCGCTTGCCGCGCTGCTCGAACGATTCGCCCAGCAGCTCGAACTCGTCGCGCATCCAGCCCATGCCGGCGCCGAGCGAAACGCGGTAGTTCGTGAGCACGGCGGCGGTGCCGATCGCCTTCGCGAGGTGCAGCGGATGGCGCATGGGCACGACGTACACGCTGGTGATGAAGCGCAGCCGCGAGGTCGCGGCGCCCATCGCCGCCATCGCCACCCACACGTCGGGCCAGTGGTCCGGCGCCTCCCACGGGCGCTTGCCGTCCTCTTTGTACGGATATCGCGACTCGATCTTCTCGGGGTGCACGACGTGATCCGAGAGGACGAGGGTGTCCCAGCCGTGCTCCTCGGCGAGCTTCGCCAGCTCGATGTAGTCCTCCGTATCGGTGAAGGCGAGCGAAGCACAGAATTTCACGAGAGCTCCTGACAACCGGCGAGCGCGGTGGCGGTGCGATCGAGTTCCGCCGGGTCGGTGGTGGTGGGAACGAGGATCAGTTCGTCGGCGCCGAGCTCCCGGACCGCGTCGACGCAGTCGCGGAAGCGCTCCTGTGAATGGATGCGACAGCGCGCCGCCATCGCCTTCGCCGGGGCGTCCCCGAAGATGCGCAGGTACTCGTAGGCGTAACGCTCGAGGCGCGCCTCGGCGTCGTCACCGAGCGCGTACCAGAACCCGGTGACGAGGCGCGGCGCACGCTCGTGGCCGGCATCCTTCCAGGCGGCGCGCACCGCGTCGAACGCGGTGGCCACCTCGGCCGCGTCGCCGGACGTCGAGAAGCCCGCGACTCCGTCGGCCCACGCCGCCGCGCGGCGCAGCGACTTCGGACCCATCGCGCCCGACCACAAGGGCGGCCCGCCTTCCTGCACGGGCGGCGGGCCGATCGCCTCGGCGCCCTCGAAAGGCGCCTCGCCCGACCAGATCCGGCGCAGCACGGCCACCTGCTCGTCGAGCCGCGCGAAACGTCGCGCGAACGGCTTCTCGGCCGCGCGGTAGTCGTGCTCGCGTCCGCCGACGCCGACCGTCACCGTGACCCGCCCGCCCGAGAGGACGTCGAGGCTCGCGACCTCCTTCGCGACCACCGCCGCCGGGTGCATCGGCAGCACGTAGAGCGTGGGGATGATCCGCACGCGCTCGGTCCAGGCGGCCGCCGCGGCGAGCAGCGTGCGCATCTCGGTGTTGTGGAAGGTGATGCGCTCGCCGCAGGCGAGGCTCGCGTAGGGCCCCGCGTCGACGCTCTCGCACCAGGCCCGGGCGCGATCGCGGTCGAGCCCGGCGACCATCGAAGGGAGCGTCATGCCGATCTGCAACGGAGTTCCTCCAGGGCGGGGCCCAACCATCTAGACTCGACCCGCTTCTGTCAACCGGAGCCACGCTGGAAGGAGATCGCCCGGGTGAACGTCGCGCTCTTCGTGCCCTGCTTCGTCGACCAGCTCTTCCCGCGCGCGGCGTGGGCGAGCGTGACGCTGCTCGAGTCGCTCGGGTGCACCGTGACCTTCGACCCCGAGCAGGCGTGCTGCGGCCAGCCGCTGCTCAACGCGGGCGCTCCCGACGAAGCGCGTCCGCTGGCCGAACGCTTCCTGCGCGTGTTCCGCGACGCCGAACACGTCGTCGCGCCCTCGGCGAGCTGCGTCGCGACGATCCGTCGCCACTACGCCGCGCTGCTCCCCGGCGCCGCCGCCTCTTCGACCGGTCTGGACGCGGCGGCGCGCGTCTCCGAGCTGTGCGAGTTCGTCGTCGACACGCTCGGCGTCACGGCGATCGCGGGCCGTTATCCGCACCGCGTCGGCCTGCATCCGAGCTGTCACGGGCTGCGCGAGCTGCGGCTCGGCACGGCGAGCGAACGCGACGTCGTCGCGCGCGATCCGGCGCGGTTGCTGCTCGCCTCCCTCGACGGCATCGAGCTCGTCGAGCCCGCGCGCCCCGACGAATGCTGCGGCTTCGGAGGCACCTTCGCCGTCACCGAGTCGGCGGTGTCGGGGATGATGGGGCGCGATCGCGTGCGCGCGCATCGCGAGGCCGGCGCCACCTGCATCACCGCCACGGACGTCTCCTGCCTCGCTCACCTCGACGGCATCGCGCGACGCGAGGGCGCGGATCTTCCGGCGCGCCACGTCGCAGAGATCCTCTGCGATGCGATGGGAGCGGCATGAGCACGCACGCCGAACGCGCCACCGCCTTCCTCGCGAACGAATCCCGCGCGCAGTGGCACGACGAGTCGCTCTGGTTCGTACGCGAGAAGCGCGACCGCGCGTCGCGCGCGCTCCCCGAGTGGGAGGCGCTGCGCGCGAGCGCCGCCGCGATCAAGGCGCACACCCTCGATCACCTCGGCGCCTATCTCGAGCAGTTCGAGCAGGAGGCGACGAAGCGCGGCGCCCACGTGCACTGGGCGCGCGACGCCGCGGAGCACAACCACATCGTCGAGACGATCCTCGCCGACCACGGCGTGCGGAAGCTCGTGAAGAGCAAGTCGATGCTCACCGAGGAGTGCGGTCTCAACGCGCACCTCGAAGCGCGCGGCATCGAGGTGACCGACACCGACCTCGGCGAGCGCATCGTGCAGATGCGTCGCGAGCCGCCCAGCCACATCATCTTTCCCGCCATCCATCTGAAGCGCGGCGAGATCGGCGCCCTCTTCCACGACCAGCTCGGCAGCCCCGCCGGCCTCGACGATCCGACCGCGCTCACCGAGGTGGCGCGCGGGCACCTGCGCGAGCGCTTCCTCGCCGCCGAAGCGGGCCTCACCGGGGTGAACTTCGCCGTCGCCGAGACGGGCGGCTTCGTCGTGTGCACGAACGAGGGCAACGCCGATCTCGGCACCGCCCTGCCCCCGCTCCACATCGCGAGCATGGGCCTCGAGAAGCTCGTCCCGCGCATCGAGCACCTGCCGGTCTTCCTGCGCCTGCTGGCGCGCTCGGCGACGGGACAGGCGATCACCGCCTACACCTCCCACTTCCACGGCCCGCGCCCGGGCGGCGAGCTGCACATCGTGCTCGTCGACAACGGCCGCAGCCGTCTGCGCGCGAACCCGGTGCACCGACGCTCGCTCTCGTGCATCCGCTGCGGCGCATGCATGAACACCTGCCCCGTCTACCGCCGCAGCGGCGGCTACAGCTACGCCGCCACCGTCCCCGGACCGATCGGCAGCATCCTCGAGCCGGCGCGCGATCCTGGCCGGCACGCGAGCCTTCCCTTCGCGTGCAGCCTGTGCGGATCCTGCGCCGACGTCTGCCCCGTGCGCATCGATCTTCCCCAGCAGCTCCTCGCGTGGCGCGGAGAGCTCACGCGACGCGGACACGCCGGGTGGAGCAAGCGGGCGTTGTTCCGGGGCGCGGGGTTCGTGCTCGCGCGGCCCCGTCTCACCGACGCCGTCGCGTCGCTCGGTCGCCGGATCGCCCGCACGCTCCCCGACGCGTGGGCCACCCGGCTCGCCGGATCGTGGGGACGCGAGCGCGCGCTGCCGGCATTTCCAGAGCGGAGCTTCCGGTCGGAATGGAGGAACCGCCGTGGGCGCTAGTCGCGACGCGATCCTCGGGACGCTCGGCGTGGGGGCGATCCCCGAGACGCCGCCCGCGTACACCGGCGACACCGTCCGCTTCGACGACCCGGTGTCGGCGTTCCGCGCCGCGCTCGAAGCCGCTGGCGGCACGCTCGTCGCCTTCCCCGACCGCGATGAGTGCGACGCCGCCTGCGAAGTCCTCCCCTCCGAAACCGTCCTCCTCCACGGCGGACCGGCGGTCGCGGAGAGCGGCGCCGTCTGGTGGGCGCCGGCCGACACCGAGGAGCGTCGCGCGGCGTTTCTCGCCGAACGCGTGGTTGTCGTCGTCGCGCGCGGCGATCTCGTCGACGATCTGCACACCGCCTACGCCCGGATCGAACCGGCGGCCGCACCCTATGGCTGCTTCGTCTCCGGACCGTCGAAGACCGCCGACATCGAGCAGGCGCTCGTGATCGGCGCACACGGTCCGCGCGCGCTGGCGGTGTGGCTGGTCGGTCAGGCGGGTTGATCGGGTGGGCCGGCCGCGTGAGCCGACGGTCTTCCCGGTCAGCCCCCGGAGCGGAGGCCGGAACGGCGACCTGAACGGCGAAAATGAGCTGATGATCCGGGCACCTACCGGCTAATTCCGAACCGATCGCTTCAAGAAGAGGGGACGGTTCGGAAACGTGACGCGAATCACCGATCGCCTCGCCTGGGCCTGGGATCTTGAAAGGGCGAATCACCATTGCGAGGCCATTGCATGAGCCAGCTCGATGTCGCTCTGGATCCGACTTCGCAAGGCGAAGCACCCGCCGCCGCCTTGCAGCTCGCACCCGATGCCGAGACCGCGGCAGCCACGTGCCTCGCGATCTTCCTCGCCGACGCCCTCCCGCCCGACACCGCGGCAGCGAACTCGCTGGCCGCGATCCTCTTCGCGCATGGCGCGGCCAACGGTCTGGCCCGCAGCGCCTCACTCTCCCCCCGTGCGCACGCCCGCCTGGAGCGCGCCCTGCTCCGCTCGATCGCGGGCGCCGGCTGGTGGGGCGCGGCGCACTGGCGGCGTACCCTCGCCGAGCTGGAGGGCACCGCGCAGGGAATCCTCCTGCGCCGTCACGGCGAAGAGTCGGTCCGGTCCTGGCTGCGCGGCGAGTCCCCCGCGCGGCACTGGGACACCGCCCTCGCCGCCACGAGCCGCGGCAACGCCTGACCGCCAGCTGGAGCATCGGCCCGCAGGCCCCGCAGCCCGAAGCCGGGCCAGCGCGGCGCCTACCGTTTCGCCTCGCGTCCGAACATCACGCCGGCGACGCGGCGGATCTGGATCTCCTCGCTCCAGGGGATCCCGGCGTGGGTCAGAACGGGTAGGGCCAGGGGCGCGGCGACCGCTCGGGGC
>JAHEJV010000039.1 GCA_024638705.1 Deltaproteobacteria bacterium
TGGCTTCGAGGGGCGGCGTGGTTTGCGCGCGCGGTTTTCGTGTCGCGCGCGGGCTCGATGATTCGGGGGATCGAGGCTTCAGGGGCGTCGGAGGTCGCCTTTTGACTTCGCTCGGCTTCGCCTCGCTGCGCGCGGGCCGACTTCGTCGGCCCGCTTGCTAGATCCCCAGCTTCTTGATCTTCTCGAGGAGCGTGGTGCGGCGGAGGCCGAGATTTTCGGCGGCTTCCTTCTTGTTGCCGCCGCTCTGCTCGAGGGCTTCGCGGATCAGGTCGGCCTGGAAGCGGTTGACGACGTCGCGGAAGTCGAGGTCGTTGTCGTCCGCGGGCGTCGCGGCGAACGTCTTGCGGGCGTCGCGCACGGCGTCGGGCAGGTCGTCGAGGTCGATCTCGCCGTCTCCGCGCAGGACCGTCAGCCGCTCCATCAGGTTCTCGAGCTCGCGGACGTTGCCGGGCCAGTCGTAGCGACACAGCGCTGCGATCGCGCGGTCGCTGATCGAGTCGATCTTCGTGCCGCGCTCCTGGTTCATCACGTCGAGGAAGTGCTGCGCGAGCAGCGGGATGTCCTCGCTGCGCTGGCGCAGGGGCGGCACTTCGATCGGAATGACGTTGAGCCGGTAGTAGAGATCCTCGCGGAAGCGGCCGTCGGCAATCGCCGCCTCGAGCTGCTGGTTCGTCGCGGCGAGCACGCGCACGTTCACCGTCTCGGACTTCGACGATCCGACGGGCTCGAAGGTCCGCTCCTGCAACACGCGCAGCAGCTTCACCTGGAGGTTCGGGCTCATGTCGCCGATCTCGTCGAGGAAGATCGTGCCGCCGTTCGCCAGCGAGAAGCGCCCCTCGCGCGACGCGACCGCGTTGGTGAACGCGCCCTTCACGTGGCCGAAGAGCTCGGATTCGAGCAGCTCTTCGGGGATGGCGCCGCAGTTCACCGTGACGAGGCGCCGCTCGACGCGACGACTGTTGTAGTGGATGGCCCGGGCGATCAGCTCCTTGCCCGTGCCGCTCTCGCCGGTGATCAGCACCGTGCTGTCGGTGCCCGCCACCTTCGCGACGGTGTCGAGCACACCGCGCAGTGCGCCGCTGTGTCCGATGATGTTCTCGAAGCGGTACTTCGTGCGCAGCTCGCTCTGGAGCGCGCGGTTCTCGGCCTTGAGGCGCCCGTGCTCGATCGCCTGCTCGACGAGGCGTCGCACGACGTCGAGATGGCTCTGGTCGAAGGGCTTCTCGAGATACCAGTAGGCACCCGCGCGCAGTGCCTCCACCGAACTCTCGGCGCTGCTGAACCCGGTGACGACGATGCAGGGCAGGTCGGGATCGATTTCGTGGATCTGCCGGACCAGCTCGAGCCCGTTGATGCCGGGCATCCGGATGTCGGCGAGCACGAGGTCGATGCCGCCGTCCGCGAGCAGCGAGAGCGCCTCGGTGCCGTCGCGCGCTTCGGTGACCTGATGGCCGACGCGCGAAAGGATCCGCGCGAGCGAGCGGCGATAGAGCTCCTCGTCGTCTACGACGAGAACATGGGACTTGGCCACGAGCGATGCCTCCGCGCTGCGGAGGGGGGTGGGAACGGCGAAGCTAGCCGAGGCCCAAAACCCGTTCAAGCGGGCTCGGAGAAGATTCACGCCGCGATCGGCCGGCGATCTACCGGCAACCGAACATGCGGTCAAGCGCATTCGGGACGGTTCCGATAGGCGATGCATGGGAATTGCGCCCCTGCGAGCGGATCGGGAGGCGGGGTCCGCGCGCGAACCCGCGGGCCGCGTGCTCCTGATCGACGACGAGCCCCTGCTGCTGCGCACCCTGCGGCGCACGCTCGAGGGCGAGGGCTACGAAACGACGCTCGCCGAGTCGGCGCAGGAGGCCGAGCGCTGCCTCGCGGACACCCGACCCGACGTCGTGCTCCTCGATCTCGGTCTCGGTTCGGCCAGTGGCTTCACCCTGCTCGAGCGCGCGAAGCGTGAAAGCCCGGACGTCGAGTTCATCGTGCTCACCGGCAACGCGAGCATCGAGAGCGCGGTCGACTGCATCCGCGGAGGCGCCTTCGACTATCTCGCGAAGCCCTTCGACGAACACCGCGTGCGCACCACCGTGCGCCGCGCCCTCGAACGACGCCGCCTGGTGCTGCGCAACCGCGAGCTCGAACAGCGCCTGCTCGAACGCGGCGACTCGCGGGAGCTGGTCGGCCGCTCGCCGCGCATGCGCGCGCTCGTCCGCACGATCGCGAGCCTCCAGCACAACGAGAGCCACGTGCTGATCCAGGGCGAGAGCGGCACCGGCAAGGAGCTCGTGGCTCGCGCGCTGCACGCGGCGAGCCCGCGCGCGGGGCAGCCCTTCGTGCCGGTCGACTGCGGCGCGCTGCCCGAGTCGATCATCGAGAGCGAGCTGTTCGGCCACGAGCGCGGTGCCTTCACCGGCGCGACCGGCGCGGCCGGCTTGTTCCGCGCCGCCGACACCGGCACGCTCTTCCTCGACGAGGTGGGCGAGATCCCCCTATCGGTGCAGGCGAAGCTCCTGCGGGCGCTCCAGGAGAAGGAGGTGCGGCCGGTGGGGTCGGAGCGTTCCGTGCCGGTCGACCTGCGCATCGTCACCGCGACCCATCGCGACCTCGAGCGGATGGTCGCCGAGGGCGCCTTCCGCACCGATCTCTTCTACCGCCTGAACGTCGTGCGCATCGAGATCCCGCCGCTGCGCGAGCGCCGCGAGGACGTCCCGCTGCTCGTGCACCACTTCCTCGCGAAGTTCGCGCGGCCGGAGCTGCCGATCGAGGGCATCGAGGACGGCGCGCTCGAGATGCTAGTCGCCCACGACTGGCCGGGGAACGTCCGCGAACTCGAGAACGTGATCGAGTCGGCGATGGCGCTCGCGCCCGGGCCGCGCCTGCGCGTGGCGGACCTCCCGCGCGAGCGCCGCACCGGGGCGTCGCGCACTGCGGACCCCGGCGCCCGCCTGCCGCTCTCGCTCGGCGCCTACGAACGCGCGGCCCTCGAACGCGCGCTGGCGGAAGCCGGCGGCGACGCCACCGCCGCGGCCCGTTCACTCGGAATCGGTCGCAGCACCTTCTACCGGAAGATGTCCGACCACGGCATCCCCCGCGCGAAGCGCTGACGCCGGCGCGGGCGTTCGCGCCCGCCGGGCGGTACCGTCCCAGCTCCCCCCTCCACCCTGTTCTCTTCGCGAGAACGGTCGAAGGAGTGCTGCGTGGCGGGTGGAAGCGAAGGCGCCGGCGTCTTGGGAGTCTCGAGCGAGGAGTCCGGGGCGACCCGGCCGACCCGGCGGAAGCGGCGCCTGGCGACGAAGCGCAAAGCGGAGCGGGGAGCCGATTCTGCGGCTTCGATCCTCGTGGTCGAGCCCGACGACCGCGGAGGCGCGGGCGGCCCCTCGCGACGCGCCTCGGCCGCCGAGGCCCTGGCCGCGCGCGCGGACGCCGACGTCGCGGTGCGCGTCGCCCGCGCGAGCGGCCTCGGCGAATGTCTCGACGCCTGCTCCCGCGGTCGCGTCGATCTGGTGATCGTCGACGACTCGCTCGGCGCCGAGGCCGAGGAGATCGTCGCGCGGATGCGACGCAGTGGCTCGGCGATCGTCGTCCTCCAACGCGACCCGCACGACGCCGCGGCGCTCGCGTGGTTCCGTCGCGGCGCCGCCGAATGCGTCACCGCGGACCGCGACTTCGCTGCGCTCCGCCACACCGTACGCGAGCAGCTCGAACGTGTGAGCGCAGTGCGCGCGGAGCACACGGTCGAGTCGCGCCACGCGCCCGAGGCCTACGGCGTCCTGCGCGACCTCGTCACCGCGCTCGTCGGCGTCGACGCGGACGGTCGCATCGAGTTCGCCAATCCGGCCGCGGAGCGGATCCTCGAAGCGACGCAGAACGAGCTGCGCGGGCGTCCGTTCCGCGAGCTCCTGCTCGACGAAGACGGCGCGGCCGACCTCGTGAACGCGAGGGGGCAGGGCGACGCGACCGCCGCGATCGAGACGCGGCTGGTGCAGCCCGACGGCAGCTTCGTCCCGGTGGCGCTCTCGTGGAGCCCGCTCGGTGCGGGCGGCGGAGCAGTGGCCGTGCTGCAGGATCTCTCCAGCGCCCAGGCGTGGCGCGAGCACGTCCTCCAGACCGAGAAGATGGCCTCGATCGGGCAGCTCGCCGCGGGCGTCGCGCACGAGATCAACAATCCGATGGGCTTCATCCACGCCAACCTGCAACAGATGGCCGAGTACGCCGGCGATCTGCGCCAGGTGTGGTCGCGCGTCGAGGAGCTCTTGAAGTGGGTGGAGTCCGGCGACCGCGGCGCCCTCGAACGCGCCGCCGCCGAGCTCGCCCGCCACGCCGAAGAGCTCGATATCGGCTTCGTGCTGCAAGACCTCGGCAAGGCGATCCGCGAATCGCAGGAGGGGTCGGAGCGGATCCGTCACATCGTGCAGGATCTGCGCGACTTCTCGCATCAGGACAGCGGTGAGCGCGTCCTCGCCGATCTCAACGCGTGTCTCGATTCGACGGCGAACATCGTGTGGCCGATGATGAAACACCTCGTCGTGCTCGAGAAGGACTACGGCGAGCTGCCCTCGGTGCCCTGCTATCCGATGCAGCTCAAGCAGGTGTTCATGAACCTGCTGGTGAACGCCTATCAGGCGATCGAAGAGGTGGCGGCGAAAGGCGACGACCCGGCCTGGATGGGCACCGTCACGCTGCACACCGAAGCCGATGACGACGCCGTGCGCATCGCGATCGCCGATACCGGCGCGGGCATCCCCGCCGAGCACCTCGACCGCATCTTCGATCCGTTCTTCACGACGAAGAAGGTCGGCGCGGGCACGGGACTCGGCCTGTCGACCTCGTTCCACATCGTGCGGCGCCACGGCGGCACGATGCGCGTGTCGAGCGAGCGCGGGGTCGGCACACGCTTCGAGATCCAGCTGCCGCTGCTGCGCGAAGCGATCGCAGACGAGCCGTCGTGAACGAGCAGCGCCGACCCCGGGTGCTGCTCGTCGACGATGAACCCCGGATCCTCTCCGCGTTGCAGCGCGCCCTGCGCCGCGAGGGCTACGAGCTCGTCACCGCCGAGACGACCGCCGAAGCATTGCGCGTGATCGACGAGCGTCCAGTCGATTGCGTGCTCAGCGACTTCAAGATGCCCGGTCTGACCGGTGTCCAGCTCCTCGCCGAAGTCGCCGCCCGCCACCCCGACGCCGCCCGCCTCCTGATCACAGGTTGGAACGTCGAAATCCCCCAGGACGAGCTCGAACGAGTCGGCGTCTTCCGCGTGATGTCCAAACCCTGGGAAGACGCCGACCTCAAGCAGACCCTCCGAGAAGCCATGGGCCTGGGACTCCCCGAGTAGTCGATCCGCCATGCGTGCCCTTCGCGGGGTGGAATCAGGAACCTCGCCCGCAATCCTCAGCGCAACCGACTGAGATACTCCAGATCCGCCTTCTGCGTCGCCTTCCCGCCTAACAGCAGCACCCGATACCCGCCCTTCTCGTTGCGTTGGTAGTAGATGCGGCCCTTCCCGGCGAAGCCCAGCTCGAAGATCGAGAGATTCGGCGGCAGGCCGCCCACCTTGCGGCGCACGGCGGCAGACTCCGGGTCGTCGTCGAGGCGCTTCATCGCCTCCTCGGCGCGCAGCTTCTGCGACTCGTCGCCGAGCGCGACGAGGTCGGCGACGGCGCGTTCGTCGACCTCGAGGTTCTTGTAGAGCGTCCTCAGGCGCTTCGCGACGCGATCGGCCTCGCGCGATCGGCCCTTGCTCGAGGAGGAGGTCTTCTTCGACTCGCTCTTGAGCCGGTCCCGGAGCGAAGAGATCTCGCTCTCCTTCGTCGTGACGTCCTCGAGCGCCTCTTCGAGCAGGTCTTCGAGGGCCTGACGCTCCTCGTCGAGCTCGTCGGCGCGCGACGCGCTGTCGCGCAGATCCCGCTCGCGCTCGGCCAGCTCGCGCAGCTTCCCGCGCAGGTCGGCGCGTTCGCGTTCGAGGGCGCGGATCTCCTGCGCGCTGCCCGACTCGGCCGGCTCCACCTCGCGCAGCCGGTCGCTCACCTTCGAGAGCTCCTCCTCGATCGCGCGCGCGGTCGGCGGCCTGGTCGCGCGCGGACACGGCGGAGGTGAGCAGCGCGTCCTCGATTCGCGCCAGGCGGCGGTTGTAGAGGAAGAGACCGGTGACGAGCACGGCGCCGTAGCCGATGAAGATGCCGGTCGAGAGCAGCGAGCCGTGGGGCACCGAGACGTACACGTCGGAGATGGCGGGGAGCAGCTCGAACCACTCGCTCATCGCGCCGTCGAGGGTCACCTCGGGCGGCGGTGGGACGCCGCGTCCGCCGCCGACGTAGAGCGGGGTGAGGCCGTCGGCGCCGAGCACGGTGATGTTCACGCGGACGCCGCCGATCCCGGTCCAGGGCGAGTTCTGCACGACGTCGGCCACGCGATTCTGGATCTGCGTGACGATCGGGCCGTCGACCGGGTTCACCCGGATGGCCGCCTCGACCTGCTCGCGGAACTGCTGGGAGATCGCTTGCTCGACGCCTTCGACGCTCAGGATGTAGAGCATCATGAAGGCGAAGATGGCGAGGTAGGTGATCCGGAAGGAGGCGAGGCGGTCGAAACCGGCGCCGAGCGAGCCGGCTTCGGGCTCCGTCACCGGACTCGGTTCGGGGCCGACACCGGGCCCCGCATCGGGCTCCGCCTTCGCCGCGACCGTCGCGATCCCTTCCGCCACGCAGCGAAGGATACAGGCCCCCGAGGGCCGGGGCCTCCCAGGCGGACCGCGCGGGCTATCGTCCGCGCGCCATGCGCGTCGTCGACCTCGACCGGGACATGCGCGACGTCATCCCGACGTCGACCAGCCCGGACAGTGATTATCTCTTCGAACACATGACGAGCCGCACCCTCGCGCTCACCCGCGCGGCGCCGGGCTGGCGCGTGCTCGACGTGGCGAGCGGCTTCGGCCAGGACGCGCGCGAAGTCGCGGCGAGTGGGGCGTTCGTCGTGGCGGCGGAGCCGTCGGCGCGGATGTCGGCGCTCGCGTGTCTCCAGGACGCCGAGGCGCCCGAGCCGCGTCCGGTGCAGCTGCGCGGCTGGGCCGACGGGCTGCCCTTCGCCGATGCGACCTTCGACGCGGTCTTCTGCAAAGGGGCGATCGACCACTTCGACGCGCCGGCCGAAGCGATCGCCGAGATGGCGCGTGTCACGCGCGACGACGGTCGCGTCGTGCTCGCGATCGCGAACTTCGACTCCTTCTCGTGTCGCGTCGCGCGCAACCTCGACGCGGTGCGCGAGTGGAGCGGTCACCCGCCGCCGCGCGGACGCCGCCAGTACGACGTCCCGCACGATCACTTCACCCGCTACGAGCTCGACCTGATGCGCGAGCAGGCGGGCGCGAGCCTGCACCTCGATCACGTCGAGGGCGTGTCGCTCGGCTGGGGCGTGCCGACGTGGTCGCGGCTGTGTCGTCAGATGCCGGGCTGGTTGGCGTCGCGCGCGCTCGAAGCGCTCGACGCGGTGGCGCGCCGCTGGCCGGCGGGCGCCGATGTCGTGCTGCTGGCCGGCCGGCCGCGCCGCTCGGCGACGACTTCTTCGTAGACGGCGGCGGTGCTCGCCGCGACGCTCGGCCACGCGTAGGCGCCGAGCACGCCCTTGCGACCCCGTGCGCCGAGCTCGGCGCGGGCTTCGGGCTGGGCGAGCAGCTCGCCGATGCCGGCGGCGAGCGCGTCGGCGGAGCCGGGATCGACGAGGATGCCGCCGCCGCCGGTGCGCATCACTTCGGGAAGCGCGCCGGCGCGCGTCGCGACGACGGGCGTGCCGCATGCCATCGCCTCCGCCGCTGGCAGGCCGAAGCCCTCGAAGAGCGACGGCACACAGACGAGCGCCGCGCGGCGGTAGAGCGCGAGCAGGCGTTCGATCGGCACGCGTCCGACGACGTCGACGCGATCGGCGATGCCGAGGGCGTGGGCGCGCTTGCGCGCGCCGTCGTCGGGGTGGTCGTCGTCGACGAGGGTGAGCCGCGTCGGGCCGGGCAGCTTCGCGATCGCCTCGACAAGCGTCGCGACGCCCTTGTTCGGGTCGGACGCCCGGCCGACGCAGAGCACTTCGTGAGGATCGCGCGCGACGGCCGGATCGGGGCTGAAAAGCTCGGTGTCCACTCCGTTCGCCACCATCCGGAGGTTTGCGCGGTCGACGCCGAAGTCCTGCACGATCTGGTTCGCGCTCACTTCGGACGAGGTGAACAGACGCGCGACGCGCCGCGCGACGAAGGACTGCATGCCGACCGGGTAGAACGTCATCGTGCCGATCGCCTCGCGCAGGTTGGTGTCGCGAATGAACGACGTGCGCCGGTCGATCGTGAGCGGGTGGTGCACCGTCGTGACCAGCGGCAGCCCGAGCGCGCGCAGGCCGAGCAGGCCCCAGCCGAGACACTGCACGTCGTGCACGATGTCGTAGCGCTCGCCCGCGCGCAGGGCTTCGGCGACGGAGGCGAAGGCCCGCATGCTGAACGCGAAGGGCTCGGGAAGGAAGCCGAGATAGGAGGCGCCGAGCTCGTAGAACTCGAGCGGGTGCAGCACACGCAGCGGCGGGTCGGGGATCAGCTTCTGGCGATCCTTCGAGAACCAGCCGGCCCAGTATTGCTGGTTGCGCAGCCGCGTGACCCGCCGCGCGAAGGGCATCGCGTCGGGGTAGGGCGGCCCGACGAAGACGTCCACGCGGTGGCCGAGGCGCGCCAGCTCGCGGGCGAGGAACCAGAGGTACACCCCCTGTCCGCCGCACTGCATGTTGCCGCGATAGGCGACGAAGGCGATGCGCAGCGGGCGCGCGCCGTCGGGGGGCATCAGGCCGCTCGCGGCGCGCGCTTGCTCGATGGGCTTCGCTCGTCTGCGCCTCGCTGCGCGCGTGCGGGCGCGCGCTTTTCGGCGTAGAGGATCACGCTCTTCGGGCAGAAGTAGTTGAGCGCGTTCTCCAGCCAGGTCATCGCGGGCGACGCCGTGGCGCGGATCAGGAAGAGGCGATAGGCGCGAACGAGCGCGCTCTCGTCGGCGTTCGGCAGCCCGGCGATCGAGCGCAGCACCCAGTAGGGCGTGTGCAGCGCGTGGGCGAAGCCGACGCCGGTCGTCGCGAAGCCGGCCTTGGCGAGCCCCTTCGCGAGCTGGCGCGGACGGAAGATGCGGATGTGGCCGCCCGGTGATTCGAAGTAGTCGTCGCCGACGCGCAGGTAGAGATGCTCGCTCGTCGTCGTCGGGATCGTGATCGCGGCGAGTCCACCCGGCTTCGTCACGCGCGCGAGCTCGCGAGCGGCGCCGGCGAAGTCGTGGACGTGCTCCATCACCTCGGAGCAGATCACCTTGTCGAAGGTGGCGTCGGCGAAGGGCAGCTCGAAGGTGTTGCCGCGGATCATCCCACCGAGCTGGCCCAGCTCTTCGCCGCGGTTGCGCAGCCCGCCGACCGCCGCGCGAAGCGAGGCGTGATCGAGATCGAGGCCGACGACGTGGGCGCCGCGTTCGAGCGCGCCGAAGCAGTGACGCCCCTCGCCGCAGCCGGCGTCGAGGAGCTTCTCGCCCCGGCGGACCCTAAGCCGCGCGAGATCGACGGTGAGCAGCATGGATCGTCTCTTCGAACACTTCGACGAGGCCGGCGGCGGCCTGGTCCCACTGGAACAGGCGCTGCACGCGCGCACGCGCCGCCTTCCCCATCCGCTCGGCGCGGCCCGGTTCGTCGAGCACGCGGCGGATCGCGGCGGCCATCGCGGCCGGGTCGCGCGGCGGCACGAGGATGCCGGCCGACTCGTCGGTGCCGACCACTTCCGGCAGCGCACCGGCGGCGTTCGCGATCACCGGCAATCCGCACGCCATCGCCTCGCTGGCCGGGAAACCGAAGCCCTCGAAGAACGACGGCACCACCGCCGCGCGCGCCGTCGAGTACATCCGCACCAGCTCCTCGATCGTGAGCATCTCGCGGTGCAGGATCACGCGGTCGCGGAGGTCGTGCTGCTCGATGTATCGCATCACCAGCCCGTCGTCCGGAATGCGGCCGTCGACGATCTTGAGCTTCTTGTCCGGCAGGAGCGTCATCGCTTCGAGCAGGGTGCCGAGGCCCTTCTTGCGGTCTTCGGTGCGGCCGATGAAGAGCAGATCGGCGTCCTTCTCGATCTCTACCGGGTGGAACAGATCCGTGTCGGTGCCGTTGTGGACGACGCGGATCTCCTTCTCCGGGATCTGGAAATAGCGCTCGATCTCGGTGCGCGACGCCTCGCTCACCGTGACGATGCGATCGAGGCGCGGCGCCACCTGCTGCTGCATGAAGAGCGGGAAGTAGAGCGTGCGCTTGATCTTCTTCACCAGGCTCGGGTCGATCGCGAAGTCGGCCTCTCGGTCGATGTGGAGCGGGTGGTGGATCACGGAGACCACGGGCGTGCCGGCGGCGCGCAGACCGAGCAGGCCCCAGCCGAGGCACTGGTTGTCGAAGACGATGTCGAAGCGGTGCTTCGATTGCAGCGCCTTCCAGCGCATCAGGAGGCGCAGCGAGAAGGTCTGCATCTCCGGGAAAACACCGATGCGCGAGACCCCGAGCTCCCAGAGGGTCAGCGGGTTGAGCAGCTCGAAGGGGTTCTCGCGGTTCGCCCAGTCGGGATGCTCGACGCCGAATACGTTGGCGTTCGGGATCGTGTGGAGCGGGATGCCCGGCACTTCGGGCAGCGGCGGACCGGCGATCACGTGGACGTCGTGGCCGGCCTTCTGCCACTCGCGCGCGAGATAGGCGGCGTAGATGCCCTGGCCGCCGCAGAACATGTTGCCGCGATAGGTGAGGAGCGCGATTCGCAAGAGAGGAAGACGTCCTTTACCGCAAGGAGGCCGAAGGCCGACGCGCAGCGAGCCGCAGGCGAGCGAAGCGCACCATGGCTAGGCGGACTGCTCGGTGGGCGAGTCGGCGGGCGGCTGCGGGTCGGGCTCCACCTGGATCGTCGCGATCGTGTAGCCGACCCAGAAGGTCAGGCCGAGCACGAAGGAGACGAGGACGGCGATCGGGATCGCGAGCGCCCAGTAGCTCTGTTGCAGCAAGCCGATCAGGAAGAGCGCGGCGAGGATCACCACGCCGACGCAGATCAGGCCACCTTGGGTGCGCGAGGAATCGTTCATCGGAGCTCCGAGGGGAGGGGACGGACGGATCGTCCCCCCAGGACAGGGGGACAGGGCCCGCGATGATCCCCACGCCGAGCCGGTGTGTCAATCGGAGCCGCCGGGGTAGGGTTCCGCGCATGCGGGTGATCGGTCTGATGTCGGGGACGTCGGCGGACGGTGTCGACGCCGCGCTGGTGGAGTGGCCCGATGGCGCCGCCCCGCGGCCGTTCCGGCTCGTCGCCCAACGCGAAGACCCGTTTCCGCCCGAGCTCCAGCAGCGCATCCACACCCTCGCAGCCGGCCGCACCGCACCTGGCGAGACCCTCCGCGAGCTGGCCGCCCTCGACGTGGCGCTGGCCGAGCGCTTCGCCGAGTCGGCGCGCGCCGTCGCCGACCAGGCGGGTGTCGCGCTCTCCGAGGTGACGGCGATCGCCTCCCACGGCCAGACCGTGGCCCACCATCCCGAGCTGCACGCGACGCTCCAGATCGGCTGCCCGTCGCTGATCGCCGAGCGCACCGGAGTCACGACCGTCGCGGACTTCCGCCCGCGCGATGTCGCGGCGGGCGGCGAGGGCGCGCCGCTCGCGCCCTTCTTCCACTACGCCGCGTTCGCCGACGCGAACGAGGGGCGTCTCGTCTTGAACCTCGGCGGGATCGCCAACGTCACCTGGCTCCCGCCCGGCGCCGCCCCGGACGACGTGCTCGCCTTCGACGTCGGCCCGGCCAACTCGCTGATCGACGGCGTCGTCTCGCTGGGCACGCGGGGCGCCGAGCGCATGGACGCGGGCGGGCGGCGCGCGCAACGCGGCCGCGTCGACGAGCGTCTGCTCGCCGATCTGCTGGAGGACGACTTCCTTCGGCTGCCGCCCCCGAAGTCGACGGGCCGCGAGCGCTACGGCACGGAGCAGGCCGAGGCGTTGCTCGCCCGCTGGCCCGACCTCGCGCTCGACGACCTCGTCGCGACGCTGCTCGCGTTCAGCGCGGAGGCGGTCGGCCACGCGTGTCGCGAACACCTGCCCGGCAAGGCGCGCGTCGCGCGGCTGCTGGTCGGCGGGGGCGGCGCGCGCAACCCGGCCTTTCTGAAGGCGCTGGGCAAGGCGGTGCCTGGCGCGGTCGTCGAGCCCTTCGACGCCCAGGGCGTCCCGGCCGACGCCGCCGAGGCGATGGCCTTTGCCCTGCTCGGCCGCAACGCGCTGCTCGGAATCCCGAACCACCTGCCGAAGACGACGGGCGCCGAGGGAGCCCGCGTGTTGGGCGAGATCGTGCCGGGCCGATCCGGTCGGATCGCGACGCGCTGATCGCGGCGGTCAGAGCTTCAGCACCAACCCGTCGTCGGCCGCCTCGAAGTCGCTGCTGTCGCGGCGGTCGGTCATCTCTTCGCCGAGGTGGGTGATCACCATCCGACCGCAGTCGAAACGCGCGCGGTGTTCGCAGAGCTGATCGTGCGAGAGGTGATAGTCGAAGCCGTCCTGGTCGTTGCGGTGGTAGGTGCACTCGCAGATGAAGAGGTCGCTGCCCGCGACGTGGCCCGGCAACGCCTCGAACCAGCCGGTGTCGCCGGAGTAGGCGATCTTCGGCCCGCCCGCGTCGATGCGCAGGCCGTGTGGGATCGCGTCGGGCGAGTGGTGCGTCTCGAAGCTCTCGACGCGTGCTGGGCCCACTTCGCAGCGGCGTCCCGCCGGCATCTCTTCGAAGTAGATCGGGAAGCTCCAGGCGCGTCCCTCGAAGTCGTGACCCATCGAGGCCGCGAGCCCGCGTACGCGTGCCTCGATCCCGGGCGGGCCGGCGATCCACAGCGGTCGCTTGCGCTCGTCCTGGTAGAGCGCGGCGAGCAGCAGCAGCGGCACGCCGCCGAAGTGATCGCCGTGGAAGTGGGAGATCAGGATCGCGTCGAGCTCGTCGATCGCGATGCCCAGATCGTGGAGCCCACTCCCGGTGGTGGCGCCGCAATCGAGCAGCACGCTTCCCGAGCCGCCGCGCAGGACGATCGCCGATTGACGTCGGCCACCCGCGCCGAAGGCGTCGCTGGTGCCGACGAAGACGACCTCGCTCACGGGCGGGATTCCGAGCCGTGGAACCGCCCTCCGGCGTAGACGCCGTTCTGGGCTTCGAAGCCGTCGGGTACCTGCTCGCCTTCCCACACCACGACCCGGTGCAGGCTAGCTCCCGCGCCGAGGCTCGCGCCAGCGCCGATCACGTTGTCGTCCTCGAAGCGGACACCCGCGGCGCGCGCGCGTGCTTGCGGATCGAAATAGGTGATCGGCGTCACACGAGTATTGACCGCGAGATACTCGGCCATCGTACCGACCGGCTCCCAGGTGCAGGGAACGAACTCGCCGCGCACGTCGCGCGCGCCTGCGGCGAGCCGCGGTGCGAGCCAGTCGTCGAAGTGGCTGAACTTCTCGCGGTCGGGCAGGGTGTCGAGCGCCGCGGCGGAAACGACGTTCGCCCAGGCGTAGAGCCCCGAACGTCGCTCCTCGCCGGGCTCCCCGAAGTGCATGCGCGAGCCGATCCGCCGCACGACGCCCTCGGCGTCGACACCGACACTGCCGAATTCGGCCTCGCGCGGGTCCTCGCGCAGCAGCAGCGTCGCCGCGGCGTCGTGGGCGCGATGGCGGCGCACGAGTTCGCCGAGGTCGACGTCGAGGAGCATGTCCCCGCCGATCAACAGACACGGGTCGCTCTCGCGCAGGAACCACGCCGCGCGGCGGATCCCACCGCCCGTGTCGAGCAGCGTCTCTTCGCGCGAGAACGTGAGGGTGACGCCGGGCGGGCAGTGTTCGCGCGCGGCGTGCTCCAGACGCTCCGGGAGATGGTGGACGTTGACGATCACTTCCGTCACGCCGTGGTGCGCGAGGAGCTCGAGCTGGTAGGCGATCAGCGGAATGCCGCGCACGGGCACCGCCGGCTTGGGGCACCAGTCGGTGAGCGGACGCATGCGCGTTCCGAGACCGGCGGCGACGATCATCGCGCGCACGGCGTCTCCGGGATCTCGTGGAGCAGATCGGCGAGATCGGCGAAGCGGGCGTCGCGTCCGGCGACGCGACGGGCGGCGCGGTGCAGCATGCGGACGGTCGCGGGGGCGTAGGCGAGGAAGCGATCGTCGCCGCGCTCCGTCGCCGCGTAGAGGAAGCGCGCGTGGTCCTTGCCCTTGCGCGACAATGTCAGCAGGTCGAAGCGGAGCGCGGCGGTGTCGGTGTCCGGGGCATCGGGGAGTCGGGGAAGCGTCGCTTCGAGGTGTTCGGCGATCTCCGCTTCGGGCAGCTCGATATAGGAGTCGTGGAGCAGACAGACGAGGTCGTACTCGGGCGGTGCGAGAAAGGCGCCCTGGAGATCGATCATCGTGAGGCGCGCGCCGGGCGCGGCGTCCGGACGGACGTAGAGATTGCCGCTCTGGAAGTCGCGATGGGCGAGTCGTTGCGGCGCGCCGCGCGACGCGTCGGCGATGAGCGTGAAGGCGTCGCGCACGACCGTGGCTTCGGCGGGAGTGGCGTCGCGACCGCGCGCTGCCAGTCCGTAGCGAACGACGAGATCGGCCTTGTAGGCGAGGAGGGCTGCGTCGAGCGACCGCGCGAACGCTGCGACCCCGGGCGTCGGCGGGATCCGCTGGATGCGCGGGATCAGCGCGCAGGCTTCGCGGTGGAGCGCGCAACGCATCTCTGTGTCGACCGCCGCCGCCGCGTCACAGAGGGAGAGCGGACCGACGTCCTCGAGGAGCTCGATGCCGGCATCGTCGTCGCCGCCGAAGCGTCGCGGCACCGGCAGCCCGTGCGCTTCGTAGAGCGCGCGGATCGGCTCGTGGGGCGGCTCGGGCGGCACGCCGGCGGGCCGACCGGCCGGATCTTCCGGCACCTCGACACGCGCGACGAGCGTCGGCGCTTCGTCGCTCGTGGTCGTGACGCGTGCAAAGCGCCGCAGCGAGAGGTCGGCGGCGATCCACGAAAGGCCGGTCGGCTCGAGCGCGGCTGCGCGACACGCCGCGAAGATGCGCTGCTCGACGCCCGGCACGGCTCAGCCGAAGAACCAGTGACACGCGGCGGTGGCGCCGGCGGCGCCGGCGAGGTCACCCATCAGGCAGGCGGGCAGGGCGTGTCGGACTTCGCGGACGCCGGCCGCGCCACAATAGAGCGTCAGCACGTAGAACGTCGTTTCGGTCGAACCCTGGAGCGTGCTGGCGAGCAGCCCGACGAAGCTGTCCGGACCCTCGGCTTCGAGGATCTCGGCCATCACCGCGAACGCGCCCGAACCCGAGAGCGGTCGTAGGATCGCCATCGGCAGCGCCCCGGCCGGGAACCCGACCGCGCTCGTGAAGGGGTCGAGGGCGCGGATCATCAGATCGAGCGCGCCGGACGCGCGGAACATCCCGACGGCGACCAGGATCACCACCAGATAGGGCACGATGCGCACGACCACGTCGAGCCCTTCGCGCGCCCCGGCCACCATCGACTCGTAGACGCGCACGCCGCCGCGCAGGCCGACGAGCAGCATCCCGGCCACGAGCAGCGGAATCAGCCAGTGCTCGGCGATCTCGCGCACCGCGTCGCCCGGGCCGCGTCCCTCGCCCGGGTTGGCCAGGGTGAGACCGACGGCCACCAGGAGCGAGAGCGCGATCGCGGCGGTGAGCGTCGAGCGCAGCGGGCTCGTCCGGGGATCCGGCGCCACGTCGTCGGGCGTCTCGAGATAGGGCTCGTTCGATGGGGTCGTGTCGGGGGCGTCCGCGAGAGGGCGCGCGGCGAAGCGCGCGCGGCCGCGCAGAAGGTAGTAGGTGCTCACCGCGACGATGGTCGAGCAGGTCGTCGCGAAGAGGGTCGGGAGCCAGATCGCCGCGGGCATCGCCGAATCGGCGGCGGCGCGGATCGCCATCGTGCCGGTCGGCGCCATCAGCGTGATCGCCGACGTGTTGATCGCGAGGAAGAGCACCATCGGGTCGGTCGCGACGCCCGGGTGCGGGTTCAGCTTGTTCAGCTCGACCATCGCCTTCAGGCCGAACGGGGTCGCCGCGTTGCCGAGCCCGAGGATGTTCGACGCCATGTTCATCACCATGGCGCCCATCGCGGGGTGGTCGGGCGGCACCTGTGGAAAGAGCCTGCGCAACAGGGGCGACAACAGACGGGCCAGCCAGGTGAGCAGGCCGCCGTCGCGCGCGACCCGCATCAGGCCGAGCATGAAGATCATGAAGCCGGTGAGCTTGATGACCAGCATGACGGCGGATTCGGCGCTCGAGAAGGCGGCGTCGGCGACGGCCTTCATCTGTCCCGTGAACGCGGCGTAGACGACCGCGATCAACACGAGTGACAGCCAAATGGCGTTGAGCACAGCGCCCCCCGGCGTTGTGGACAGCGCCCCCCATTGCGCGCTGGCGCCAGCGATTGCCCGCGCGCAGGCTCGGGGATAAGCTGCCTCGCGTCAATCCCCCGCTGGCATCGCTTTCGGTCCGATCCTTTTCCGATCCTTCCCCCCGGCGGGTCGTCTCCATCTTGACGCCGATTCTCCTGCGGCTGCGTACGGCAGCGCTGCGCTCCTCCTCGTCGGACCCGGCGATCGCATTCCCGGTGATCGCGTCCCGGATTGCGATTGCGACGTTCCTCGCCGCGCTCTGGCTGGCGTCCTTCGCCGAAACCGCGTCCGCCGCGCCCGCCGATGCGAGCGGGAATGCGTTCGCCCGCCGCGTGTCCCAGGCGCTCGAGGCGAAGGCGCTGCGCGGCGCGAAGGTCGGCGTGTTGGTCGTCGACGATGCGGACGGAAGCGTCGTGTTCGCACGCGACCCCGACCGCGCGCTCACGCCGGCTTCGAACCTGAAGGTGCTGACCGCGCTGGCCACGCTGAACGCCTTCGGCCCGACCCACTCCTTCACGACGCGGGTCTTCGCCGACGCGCCGCCCGACTCCGAGGGAGCCGTCGGTACGCTCACGATCCAGGGCGGCGGCGATCCGGGTCTCACCTCCGAAGACCTGTGGCGCCTCGCTGCCGACCTCCATCGCATCGGGGTGCGCCGCGTGCGCGGCGGCATCGCGATCGACGACTCGCTCTTCGACGGTGAGCGCTGGCACCCGAGCTGGCTGCCCACGTCGGCGCGCGCCTATCACGCGCCGGTCGGCGCACTGATGGCGAACTACGGTGCGTTCGCCGTCGTGGTGCGCGGCGCCGAAAGGAACGGCGCGCCGCTCGAGGTCACGGTCGATCCGCCGATCCCCTTCTTCCGCATCGCGAACCGCACGAAAACGGGCTCGCGCCGCGCGCTGGTGGTGGATCGCCGCGCGGTGGGGGAGGCCGAGGAGGTGGTGGTCGGCGGGTCGTGGCCGCGCGACTCCGATCGGACCTTCTACCGGAGTGTGCTCGATCCGGCCGGCTATGCGGCGGGCGTCCTGCGCTTCCAGCTCGAGGGGCTCGGCATCGCCGTCGAGGGCGGGACGAAGCGGGCGTCCGTGTCGCCCGAAGCCACGGAGCTGCTCGCCTTCGAGGGGCGACCCGTGTCGAGCGTGGTGCGGCGCTTCCTGAAGTTCAGCTCGAATCCGATCGGCGAGGCGCTGGTGAAGTCGCTCGACGTGCAGGCGAACGGCGTTCCGGGCAGCTGGAAGGGTGGGGTCATCGAGGTGCGTCGGCAGCTCGAATCGCTCGGCCTGCCGACCGACGGGCTCGTGCAGGTGGACGGGTCGGGACTCTCCTACGAAAACCGGGTCACGCCGCGGCTGCTCGTCGCCGCGCTGCGGACGGGCGCACACTCCTTCGCCTACGGGCCCGAGTTCCTTTCCGGGCTCCCGATCGGCGGCGCCGACGGGACGCTCGCGAAGCGCGCCGAGGTGGCCGGCGCCGCGGTGCGCGCGAAGACCGGCCTGCTCACGCGCGTCACCGGCCTCACCGGGCTGGCGCGGCGCCGCGACGGCACCACGCTCGCGTTCTCGATCGTCGTCAACGGATTCCGCGGCGGGGCATCGGAGGCGATGGATGCCGTCGACGCCTTCGCGGCGACGCTGGTCGCCGAGCGCTAGACGAGCAGCGCGCTCCGGAAGGGGGTGCTCGTCAGGACGGCGGGGCTCGGGACGAGGGCGCTCAGGACGACGGCTGGTAGGCGGTCAGGACCAGCTGGGCGTACTCGCGCGGCAGCGGCGTGCCTGTGCGCAGGCGGCGGTCGATCCGACCGGGTCCCCAGTTGTAGGCGAGCAGGGCGGTGCGGATGCTGCCATCGTAGCGGTCGGTGAGCTGGCGCAGATAGGCGATGCCGAGCCGCACGTTCGCCACCGGGTCGAAGAGCGTCTCCGGGCCGCGCCATTCGACGCCGACCGTCGGCGCGAGCCACTCGCCCGTCGCCGGCATCACCTGCATCAGTCCCAGGGCGTACACCGGCGACACGGCATAGGTGTCGAAGCGGCTCTCGACGTGGATCACCGCGAGCACGAGGGCCGGGTCGAGATCGTGACGCGCAGACTCCTCGAGGATCGTGCGCGCGACGACGTCGCGCTCTCCCGCGGTCAGTCCCGATCGCGCCGCATAACGCTCCATGTGGGACCGCACCGCGTCGAACGCGGGAGACGCGAGCGCCGGCGCGGGCGCGGATTCTGCGGTCGACGCGAGCGCGGATTCCGCGACCGGCGCAGGAGTCGGAGTGATCGCGCACGAAAGCGAGATGCCGAGCAGGCAGAAGAGCGGCGCCAGAGCGCGGCGCCCGAGGCGCGCATCCAGGGCGCGCATGGCTAGACCGTCCCCAGCGGCGAGAGGCCGAGCGCGCGGATCGCCATCAGGTTGTTCACGACGGCCACGCCGGTGCCGGCGATCACGAGGCCGAAGAACATGCCCTTCGCGACCTTCGGGATCCGCGGCGTGGTGAGGAGGAATGCCACGGCCAGCACCGTGACGACGCTGTCGACCATCAGGCCGGGAACCAGGCCGAGGTTTCCGAACAGCCAATCGGCGAGCGGGTTCGCCTCGGCCACCTGCCAGCCTGCGACGGGTGCGCGCAGACAGAGATAGGTGGTCCAGTGGTCGGCAGCGGAGAGCAGGAGAGTGAGAAAGGCCAGGATGTACACGCGAGCATTCCTCCGGAATTCACCCGGTTGAAAAGCAAGCAGCGTGCCCTGTCGGGGCCGGCCCAGGATACCCCGAACCGTGTCGACGACTTGCGGTGGATTCCTGCTCCCGGAGGAGGTCGCAGCGCACCGGCGGGCAGCCGGTAGGTGGGAAGAACGATTCCCTTCCTGGACTGCCCTCGACCCTTCCCGGACGCCGTCCTGCACCGAGCCGGCAACCGGAGGAGGTCACACCCTGCCGCCTGCATGCGCATCCGGTGCGTGGGCTGGGCTCAGCGACTGCCCTTCTTCATGCGGCCCTTGCCGAGGAGGAGCCAGTCCATCGAGATGTTCTCCTTCACCGCGAGGGTGAGGAGGAAATCGGTGTGGGGCGTCGTGCCACTTTCGTATCGATTCACGTTCTGCTGAAACACGCCGAGGTCGCGCGCGAACTGTCGCTGCGAACGATCGCCGCGAACTTCCGCGATGCGGTCGGCGAGCTTTCGCTTCAAGCGTTCTACCGAGGCAGTGGCCATCCGGAATTCTCCTTGCACAGAGCGAAGCCCGCGGGTTCGCTCGAATCGTTCGTTTCCCGGTCGGACCGATGGTGGCTTCACCATGGAGACGACGACGAACGAACGCACGGTCATCGATTCGAAAGTGGCGGTCCGACGATCTCCTGATCGAAGGCGCGCGCATCGTAAGGAATGACTACGCACCGCACAACACGCACACCACTGCTTCAACGCTAACCAGCGTTCTGCGCTACGCCTCTCTCCCGATGGATAAACCCTCGCTCCTCACGCAAACGACACGGTGTCGTGCACGATCCGGCACGCTCGTCACACGCGTCG
>JAHEJV010000316.1 GCA_024638705.1 Deltaproteobacteria bacterium
GATCGCGTCGGGGTCGGCGTCGGGGAGCACGATGGCGGCGTCGTTGCCGCCGAGCTCGAGGGTGACCCGCTTCAGGTCGGGCGCACAGGCCGCGGCGACGCGCTTCCCGGTGGCGACCGATCCCGTGAACGACACCTTGCGCACGGCAGGGTGCTCGGTGATCCAGGCGCCGAGCGCATCGCCACCCGACACGACGTTGAGCACGCCCGGCGGCAGGACGTCGCGCAGGATCTCGCCCAGGCGCAGCGTCGAGAGCGGCGTGTAGGGCGAGGGCTTGATGACGACGGTGTTTCCGGCGAGCAGCGCGGGCGCGATCTTCCACACGCCGAGCAGCACCGGGAAGTTCCATGGGGTGATGGCGCCGACGACGCCGAAGGGACGACGGCGCACTTCGATGTGCGTCTTCTCGTCGTCCTGCACGACCTCGACGGGGATCTCGAGCCCGGCGGTCGCCTTGAACCAGACGCTCGCCCCGATCATCTCGCCGATCGCCTTCTGGAGCGGCTTCCCCTGCTCCTGGGTGAGCAGGCGACCGGCTTCCGGCGCGGCGGCCTGGAGCGCCTCGGCGCACGCGAGCAACGCCTCGCGCCGCGCGGCTTCGTCGCGACTCCAGGTCTTGAACGCGGCTTCGGCCGACGCCATCGCATCGTCGAGCTGCGGCTTCGAGCAGTCCGGGGCCTGGGCGAACACCTCGCCGGTGGCGGGGTTGATCACGTCGATCGCGTCGTCGGCGCGGACGGCTTTGCCGTCGATCGTCATCGTATACTGCGACACGTCGGTTCCTCCGGGTTCGGGCGCTCGGGGCGAGCGGCAAAGAGTACCCGAATCCGCGCTTCCCTCGGAAGGTCTGCCATGCACTTCGCCATCGTCGGAGCCGGGCCCGCCGGGGCCGCCACCGCCTACCTGCTCGCGCGCGCCGGCGCCGACGTGACGCTCCTCGAGCGACAGACCGACTTCGCGCGCGAGTTCCGGGGCGAGGTGCTGATGCCGAGCGGCCTCGAGGCGGTCCGTCAGATGGGGCTCGGCGCCGCCCTCGACGCGCTGCCACAGCGCGTGGCCGAGTGCGTGGCCCTGTACCGCTACGGCCGACGGCTGCTCGACCTGCCGCTCGGCGACGCGCGCCCCCACGCGGTGTCGCAGCCCGCGCTGCTCGAGATGCTGGTCGCGGAAGCCGCCGCGTTCCCCGGATTCCGACTCGAACGCGGCTTCACGGTGCGCGATCTGCTGACGCGCGACGGCGTCGTCGTGGGCGTGCGCGGCGACACGACGTCGGGCCCGAGCGAGATCGCCGCCGATTGGGTGATCGGCGCCGACGGACGCGCCTCCGTCGTCCGCAAGCGATCGACGCTCGATCGCGCGCGCTCGCTGCAATCCTTCGACGTGGTCTGGTGCAAGGTGCCGCTCCCGCCGGGCCACGCTTCCGAGGCGCGCCTCTACGTGGGCGACGGACACTTTGCGGTGTTGATTCCATCGCCCGACGAGACACTGCAGATCGGCTGGGTGATCGAGAAGGGCAGCTTCGGCGAGCTGCGCCGACGCGGCGCGGGAGAGTGGGTGGGCGAGCTCTGCGCGACGGTCGACGCCGAGCTGGCGGCGCACCTCGCGAAACACCAGAACGACCTCACCCACCCGTTCCTGCTCGACGTGGTTTGCGACCAGCTCGACGAGTGGACTGCGCCGGGACTGCTCCTGCTGGGCGACGCCTGTCATACGATGTCCCCGGTGGGAGGTCAGGGACTGAACATCGCGCTGCGCGATGCGATCGTCGCCGCCAACCACCTCGCCCCGCTCGCGCGCGGCGCGACCGACGCGCCGACGCTTCTCGCCGCGTGCCGCGCGATCCGCGACGAGCGGATGCCGGAGGTGCGCTTCATCCAGCGGCTCCAGGGCGTCCCGCCGCGCTTCCTGTTCCAGCGCTCGGCCTTCTCGCGCTTCGCCGTGGAGCGCCTGCTGCCCTTCCTGGCGCGCACCGGCGTGCTCCCACTGCTCTTCGGCGCCGGCGCGCAGCGCATGCTGCACGGGGTGACCGACGTGAAGCTGCGCGTCGGGAGTTAGGCCGGGGATTCGTTCAGCGCGCGGCCAGCGGGGCGGGCTCGCCGTCCTGGAACCAGGTGCGTCCCTCGAGCCGGCCGGCCTCGTCCCAGCGGTGCATCCAGCCGTGCTGATCGCCGTCGCGGAACTCGGCCTGGGTGTGGCGTCCGCCCGTGCGCCAGAAGCGCGTCCAGGTGCCGTGGCGTTCTCCGTTGCGGTACTGACCCTCTTCCTCGACGGCGCGCGCGTGCATCCAGCGCCGCGCCGGACCGTCGCGCACGAAGCCGCGGTCGGTCGACATCTCGCACCACCACTCGCGTCCCTCGGGCGGACGCGCGCCGGCCTCGCGGTGTCCCGGCGGACACGCGTCCGCGACCGGATGCGGGTCGGGCTCGGCGACGTCGACGCGCGACGCGGGCCCATCGGCGGGCGCCGAAGCCAGCACGGCCTGGGGAGCGTCTCCGCCCTCGAAGATCGCGAGCAGCGCCGCGAGGTCTTCGTTCGTCGCGTCGTCGGGCGACGCCTGTTGCGCCTTTGCGAGCGCGACCTGCATCTGCGCCACCGCGCCGCTCTCCTCCAACCATCCGGGCAGCTTCACGCCGACTCCGATCGCGACCACCACGGCCACGCCGGTGAGCGCCCAGCCGACGGGATGCGGAGCGGCCTCGGGCCCTCCGTCGTAGAAGACGATCCAGAGGAACGCCGCGAGGCCGATCGCGCTGCTCGCGAGCGAGAGGGCGACATGCACCGTCGGCGGAACGACGAGCTGCAGCAGCGCGACGCCGAAGGGCGGCAGCACGAGCAGCAGGCCGACCGCGATCGGCAGGTCGCGACGGCGCGCCAGGAGCGGCCAGTAGACGAGGCTCAGGACGAGGACGATCAGGACGGTCGGAACCATCACGAGCATCGCCACCATCGCCAGCGGACCGGGCAGCCACACACCGGCGAACGAGACGACGTAGCCCGCGACCAACCATCCGAACAGGCTTCCCCATCCGATCAGGCGCAGTCCGAGGTAGAGATTCGCGATCGGCACCCACGCCATCCAACGCGGCTCGCCGAGCTTCTGCGCGAGCACCTCGAAGAGATAGGCGGTGAGGAAATAGGAGAGGACGCAGAGGGCCAGAAAGCCCCAGAGGAGGGAGTCGATCCAGGCGGGAATCGAAGCGATGAGATCCGGGTCCATGGAAGTCCTCTCCGGGGTCCATCGTCGTCCCGGCGCCCGCCCTGAAACGCCGGCCTGACTCCCGGTCACGGTGCAGGGCCCGGCGACCACGGATAACCTGCCGCCGCGTCAATCCTGGAGGACCCCCCGATATGGATCTCGCCTACACGCCCGAACAGCTCGCCTTCCGCGACGAGGTGCGCAACTGGATCGCCGAAGCGATGCCGCCGGAGATGAAGCGCAAGGCCGACGCCGGCGCGTCCTTCTCCCACACCGAGTCGATGCAGTGGCACAAGATCCTCTACGAAAAGGGCTGGGTCGCGCCGAACTGGCCCGCCGAGTACGGCGGCACCGGCTGGGGCGTCGGCCGGCGCACGATCTTCCAGGACGAGATCGTCGGCGCCAACACGCCCGAGCTCTCGCCCTTCGGCCTCTCGATGGTGGGCCCGCTGATCATCCAGTTCGGCACCGACGAGCAGAAGCAGCGCTTCCTGCCGAAGATCCTCTCGGGCGACGAAGTCTGGTGTCAGGGTTATTCGGAGCCGAACTCGGGCTCCGACCTCGCGAGCCTCCAGCTCCGCGCCGAGAAGTCAGGCTCTGATTACGTCCTGAACGGCCAGAAGACGTGGACCACCTACGCCCAGCACGCCGACTGGATCTTCGTCCTCTGCCGCACCGACAACACGGGCAAGAAGCAGGAGGGCATCTCGTTCCTGCTCGCCGACGTGAAGAACACCCCCGGCATCACCGTGAAGCCCTTCCTCACCACCGGCGGAACCGACGCCTTCAGCGAGACCTGGTTCAAGGACGCGCACGTGCCGCAGAGCAACCGCGTCGGTCCCGAGAACGGCGGCTGGTCGATGGCGAAGGCGCTGCTCGGCCACGAGCGCACCTCGATCGGCGGCGTCGCCGAGAGCGGAAAGTGGCTCGGCCGGGTGAAGCGCGTCGCTCGCGAGACGCCCAAGGGCAATGGCACCCTCTTCGACGACCCGGCCTTCCGCCGCCGCATCGCGCGCCTCGAGATGCGCTTCCGCGCCGTGCAGATGGCGAACATGCGTACGCTGGCCGCCGCGGAAGTCGGCCACGCCCCCGGGGCCGAGAGCTCGATACTCAAGATCGTCGGCACCGAGCTGCACCAGGAGCTGACCGAGCTGACGATGGACGCGCTCGGACACGCGGCGACGGGATGGTTCGATTCGCCGGAAGAGGCGCTCCCGGAGAGCCAGAAGTGGGTGGCGTCGCAGTTCAACTATCTGCGCGCGACCACGATCTACGGCGGATCCAACGAGATCCAGAAGAACATCATCTCGAAGCACATCCTGGGCCTCCCCTCGGCCTAGCACTGGAGCGAGCACGATGAATTTCGACCTGACCGAAGAACAGCAGATGCTGGTAGACACCGTCGCCCAGTTCGTGAAGAACGACTCGGGCACCGAACGCTTCCGCAAGCTGCGCGAGATCGAGCGCGGTTGGGATCCGGAGATGTGGGAGCGCATGGGCGAGATGGGCTGGCTCTCCGTCCCCTTCCCGGAAGACCAGGGCGGCTTCGGCGGACGCTTCGTCGACCTCGCACTCATCCTCGAACAGCTCGGACGCGGTCTCGTGCCCGAGCCGATCATCCCCTCGGTCGTGCTCGCCGGAGGCCTGCTCTCGCGCCTCGGCACCGAAGCCCAGCGCGGCGAGTTCCTCACGCCGATGACCCTCGGCCAGAAGTCCCTCGCCTTCGCCTACGCGGAGCGGCAGAGCCGCTACGACGCCGCCGACTGCCTCACCACCGCCGAGAAGTCAGGCGACGGCTACACGCTGCGCGGCCAGAAGGTGTGGGTGTTGAACGGTCACGCCGCCGACCACATCGTCGTGCTCGCGCGCACGAGCGGCGCCCAGCAGGATCGCAGCGGGCTCTCGCTCTTCGTCGTCGACGCCGGTGCGACGGGCCTCACCCGGACGCCGGTGAACGGGATGGACGGGCACCGCACCGGACTGATCGATCTCGACGGCGTGCAGGTGTCGGCCGACCGCCTGCTCGGCGCCGAGGGCGAAGCGCTCTCCCACGCCGAGTGGGTGCTCGACCGCGGCGCCGCCGCGGCCTGCGCCGAGGGGCAGGGCTGCCTCCAGGAGCTCTTCGAGCGCACCGTCGCCTATCTCAAGCAGCGCAAGCAGTTCGACGTGCCGATCGGCAGCTTCCAGGCGCTCCAACACCGCGCCGCCGACATGTTCGCCGAAAGCGAGCTGTGTCGCGGCA
>JAHEJV010000317.1 GCA_024638705.1 Deltaproteobacteria bacterium
AGCGTGTTCGGACTGATCTGGAGCCATACGATCGACTCGTCGATCTCGCGCCGGAACGCGGTCGCGCCGAAGCGCACCAGCGAAAGCGGACCGACCTCGGCGAGGAAGACCTCCACGCCGAGGTCCGTGTTCCAGGCGTCCTCCGGCTCCAGCAGGGGATTGCCGACGACGAAGCCCTCGTCGGGATGGAAGAGCTCGTCGAAGTTCGGCGCCCGGTAGGCGCGTCCCGTCTGGCCGCGGACGCGCAGCCACGACCACGGTTGGAGGACGACTCCGGTGCTCGGCAGCCACTCCGTGTCGAAGCCCTCGGTGCGTTCGACGCGCAGCGCCCCGGTCAGCAAGATCCGTTCGTCGAAGAGTCGCAGAGCGGTGTCGAGCGCCGAGCCGCCCGCCTCGCGACGGCGCTCGCGGCGGTCGAGCGCGTCGAGGCGGTCGTGGTGGGCGTCGATCCGCGCCCCGATCGAGAGGCCCTGCCCGAGCGGCGTGAAGCGCCAGACGTCGCGCACACGCGCGCCGACGCTCTGGAGCCGCGCGTCGACGTCGATCGGAGTCTGATTCGGCAGGTTCGGGTCGTTCGGATCGTCGAACTCCTCGCGTTCGAAGCGGTGCCAGACCGAGACGCCGAGCTCGTCGCCGAGCCGCTCGGGCGGCGGACCCTCCCAACGCAGCTGCGCGAGGTTCCAGAGGTCGCGGCTCTCGGCCTCGAGGTTCTGGCCGGCGGTGAAGCCGTTGCCCCCGTCGAATCCCGGCTCGCCCCCTTCGGAGGTGACGAAGAAGTCGGTGAGCGAGAGCGTGCCGAGCCCGAGGTCGGTGCCGAGGGCGACGCTGGCCGCGTGGCGCTGGCGGTCGTTGTTCAGGCGCGTGGCTTCTTCGGGGATGAACCCGGTCTGGAATCCGTCGCCGCGCGCCGTCGGCTGCACGAAATCGAAATCGCCCTCGGTGTCGAGGCCGCAATAGCCGACGCTGTAGTCGAGCGGCCCGGCAGACCCGGCGTGGAGGAAGGAGCCCTCGTAGGTCTCGAAGGCGCCCGCCTGGACCGCGACGCGCGTGGCGGGTTCGAGCGAGGCGGTGCGCGTGCGCAGGTTCACGACGCCGCCGATGGCGCCGCTCCCGGCCTTCGCGCTGCCCGATCCGCGCGTGATCTCGACGCTCTCGACGAGCGGCAGACACACCCGGGAGAGATCGAGCCCCCCGGTGAGCGCGCTGTTCGCGCGCACCCCGTCGAGCTCGACCACCACCTGCGACGTCGTCGAGCCGCGGATCGTCACCTCGGCGCGATCGCCCGCGCCGCCGAAGCGGCGCACCTCGACGCCGGCGGTCGCGTCCAGGAGCTCGGCGAGGTTCTTCGCCTCGGCGGTGTAGTCGTCGGCATGGAGCACGTCGGTGCTCGCCGCGGGCACTGCTTCGAAGACGCCGCCCCGCACGCCGACGACGACGAGCTCGTCGCGGACGAGCGGGGGCAGCGGCTCCAGCTCTTCGGCGGACGCGCCGATCGCGGCGCTGGCGATCAGCAGGATGAGGGTGCGAGAGGACACGCCGGCTTCCGCCGTCGCGGGAGCGCGACGAGCATCGAGACCGCGGCGATGAGCAGCACGCGCGCATCCGGCTCGGGGGCATGGACCACGCCGACCGCCTCGAGGTCGTGTCCGCCGCTCGGATAGGCCGTGGTGTAGGGGTCGTAGAGGGGCTGGCTCCATTCGTCGACCGTCGATCCGTCGCCGACGACGTCGACGATGCGGACGTAGCCGACGTCCGCGAGATCGAGCAGGCCCGCGACCTCGAGCGGGTGGCCGACGAGGTCGGCGAGGTCGAAGCCGGTGCCCTCGTCGAGGGGATGCTTTCCGGCGAGGTTCTCGTAGTCGGTCGGGTCGACGGTTCCCCCGTCCGGCACCTGCGCCCCGTGGAGCGACGTCGCGGGAAAGCGCGCGAAGTCGATCCCGTTGCTCGACACCTCGACGAAGGCGAACTCGCCGAAGAATCCGTTCGGCGAGTAGAAGCCGTTCTCGAAGACGGCGAAGTCGTCGCCCGGGTGATCGCCGATCCCGAAGTCGAAGGCGAGGGTGATCGACCCGCCGTCGCCCAGGGACACGACGTCGAAGTTGTCGCCGGTGGCCGGGCCGAGCGCGTTCTCGGGGACGCCGAAGCTCGCGAGCCCCGCGCCCGGGTTCTGCACGTCCATCGGACCGCGGGTGAACGCGACGACCTCGCTCGCCCAGTCGGCCATCCATTCCGGCAGGTGACCGGGATCGTCGTACGGGCCGGCGAGAGCGGCGCTCGCCGTCGCGAGCATCCCCGCAAACACACCGGCGCGGAGGCCGCGCGGTGCGCGCCCCCTCATCGTCGCCGCCGCGCCAGGGGGCCGAGGCCGGCCGCGAGCAGCAGACCCGTGCCGGGCTCGGGCGTGTAGACGAGGCCGTCCATCGCGAAGTAGGCGGGCGTCGTGAGGAAGCCGCCGCTGGTCTGGCTGGATGCGAGGTGGAAGGCGAGGGTGGCGACGTCGCCGAGCGCCGAGAGATCGACCCACGTCCACGTGTCGACGAGGGTGTCGAGCGAGTCGTCCGCGAAGCGGAAGTCGGCGAGGGCGAAGTCGACCGAACCCGTGAAGACGTCGCTCTGGTCGAAGCCGCTGATCGTGAGGATGAAGAAATCCTCGGCGTTGCCGTCGTTGCCGCCGAACTCCTCCGCGCCGAAACCGCCTCCGTTCGCCATCGTGAGGGCGCCCAGGGTGCTGTTCGTGAACCAGCCGCCGACGATGTCCCGCTCGCTGGAGAAGGAGAGCCGCGCGATCGACTGCTGGGTCGCCGGATCCACGGCGCCCCCGGTGTACGCCGTGCCGTAGGTGGCGCTGCCGTGCACGCCGCTCCCGGGGATCGCGCTGTACTGGTTCGTGAAGCTCTGTGTCGCGGTGTCGGTCGTCTGTGAATAGGACCAGCCCTGCCAGCAGCAGCCGCCCCCGAAGTCGTCGAAGTCGTTGTGGAAGGTGGCGGCGCCCGTCGTGAAGTCGGTCGGCTGGCCAGAGGAGTACGCGCTGTACCCGTTGTAGAAGAGCTCCGGATCCCCCGAACCGGGATTCGCGATCGGCAGGTTCAGGCCGAGGTCTTCGAAGTCGAGGGTCGTCGCAGACGCGGGCACCACGAGCGCGAGCGTCGCGAGCACGGCGAGCCGGGCAGCGAATCGATCGGAGCGGGACATGGGACCTCCAACGGCGCCGCGACCGGGCGCCGTGTGGGTGAACGCCAATGCGCCCTTTTGGCGCTCCGGCGATCATTCGGCACACGACTCGCGTCCTCCGCGGCGCGGAGGCGATCGAGATCCTGGGATGAGGTCCGGAGGGTCGTCCGGGTCTCTTCTTGTTCCCCGAAGAAGAGCAAGCCGTGAAGAGAAGGCCGGTCTTCTGGCTCCCGGATCGGCCGGCCGTCGTTCCTTCCCGGCCCGTCCCCGCTCGCGATGGCTCGCGCGCGCTCGGACCAGTGGTTCTCTACGACGGTCGTACCCGGTTACAGCGACGGGCTCGCGCCGGATTCTCACCGGCTTCCCGAAGGACCGAGGGACGCCTGGTTGCGTCACCCGATCCGCACCTTCTCTCCGAATGATGAAGCGCCGTTGTAGCCCACGACGGAGGCGGGCGTCAAACCGGGCGTCAGCGGCGACGGATTCCGGCGAGGGCGATGAGGCCGAGGGCGAGGAGCGTGGCGCTGCCGGGCTCGGGGACAGGCGAGATCGAGATCTGCGTGAGGTCGATCTCGAACGCGACATAGCGGGAGTACGTCGTTTCGCCGGCCAACGTGTCGTAGTCGGCGTCGTTGATCCGGAAGTTCGCGGAGTTCCCGGTGGGGAAGATCTCGTCCGTGAAGAAGGAGGTCGGCAAGATGTCGCTGTCGAGCGTCGCCTCGTCGAAGAACTCGATGAAGTCCAGGAACTCGCGTCGGCGTACTCGGGTGGGGCTGCTGTTGTCTTCGAAGAAGGACTCGATCGCGATCTGCAAGAAGTCGTCGGGGAAGCTTGCGGTGTCGCGGACGACCACGCGCCGGTTCGCACCCAGGAGGTCATGGGTGATGCCGTTCACTTCGATCGCGAGATCCAGCCAGTCGAGCCCGGGGTCGGTCGATTCGTAGCGGCCGGTCTCGGGCCCGGGGTCGCTATCGGCGGGAGCGAGCGCCGTGTCGTAGGCGAAGGTGATGAGCACCGCCTCGCCCATCAGCTGCGTCTCGTCCAGGCCGAAAACGAGCGCACCGTTCGCGTCGGTCTCGGTATAGGTCGCGATCACCCCGGTGGCGTAGCCGGTGACGCGTGTCGCGTGGGCGACGGTGGGGAGTCCCAGCGTCGTCGCGAGCGGGAGTGCAAGCGTCGCGGCGATCGTGAGGGCGCGAAGTCCCCTCACGCGAGCTCCTTCTCGAGCGCGGCGAGCAGCGTCGCGACGTTCTCCTCTCGCGCGTTCTCGCCCATGAGCCCGACACGCCACACCTGGCCCGCGAGCTTGCCGAGGCCGCCGCCCACTTCGATCCCGTGGTGATCGAGCAGCGCGCGACGCACTTCGGCCTCGCCGAGCCCGACCACGCGCTCGGGAAGGCGCAGCGTCGTCAGCATCGGCAGGCGGAACGCTTCTGCCACGAGCGGCTCGAACCCGAGCTTCCGGGTTCCTTCGATCAGGGCCTTCGCGGCCGAGCGGTGGCGGGCGGCGCGGGCCTCCATGCCTTCCTCTTCGACCAGCTGCAGCCCCGCCGCGAGCCCGAGGATCGCGCTGATCGGCGCCGTGTGGTGATAGGCGCGCTGCCCGCCGCCGCTGCCGTCGCCGAAGTAGGCGGCGAGCAGGCTCACGTCGAGGAACCAGCTCTGGACCGGGGTGGCGCGCCCCTTCACGTGTTCGACGGCGCGCTCGGAGAAGCTGACCGGAGAGAGGCCGGGCGGACACGAGAGGCACTTCTGGGTGCCGGAGTAGGCGGCGTCGATGCCCCAGGCGTCGAGCGTGAGCGGCAGGCCGGCCAACGAGGTGACGCAATCGAGCACGACGAAGGCGCCGGCGTCGCGGGCCGCATTCGCGATCGCCTCGACCGGTTGGCACACGCCGGTCGACGTCTCGGCGTGCACGAAGCTGACGACGCGCGGCCGGACCCGTCGGATCGCGTCGGCCATGGCGTCGTCGTCGAGGGGCGTGCCGGGCTCGGTCTCGACGCGGGTGACGCGCGCGCCGGCGCGTCGCGCGACCTCGCTCATGCGCTCGCCGAACACCCCGGCGACGCCCACGACGATCTCGTCGCCCGGTTCGAGCAGGTTCACGAGACAGGCTTCCATGCCGGCACTGCCGGTCGCGGAGAGCGGCAGCGTGAACGCGTTCTGCGTGCCGAACAGGCGCCGCAGTGCGTCCTGCACGTCGTCGAGCAGGGCGAGGAAGGCGGGGTCGAGGTGACCGACGAGGGGCCGGCTCATCGCCTCG
>JAHEJV010000040.1 GCA_024638705.1 Deltaproteobacteria bacterium
AGCGGTAGCCGAGCTAGCTACGCGTCACGAGCGAGACAGGGCTTCAGGTCAGCCGCTAGTGCTGGTGCTCGAGAATCGAAGACGATCTGTCTCCCGGGCGAAGCGCTTCGTCCGCCTACTGCCCAACACGCCGCCCGCTCTGCGTCGTCGCTGCGAAACGTCGCCGGGCCCCATCCTCTTGGCACCCCCTACCACCGCTATTCACACCAGACACCGAATTGTGGTCTAATGGATTCGTAGCGGGGTCTCCCGTGTTCGAGTTCTGGGGCCTCCGCTTTCACGCCGGTGCTTTTCACGGCGGAACGGAGGGATGCCATGGGCTCAGAGCGATCGAGACGCTTCTTCCGGCACGCGCTCGTGGGGATTTTCTGCTTCGCCGTCGCATTCGTGAGCGTTGCCGGGGCGAACGAGCGCATCGTCCTCAAGCCGACGAACGACGCGGACCTCGAGGAGATCCGCGCCTCGGTCGAAGCCCGGCGCGTGAGGCGGCTCGAGAACGGGAGCGAGGTCTGGGAGGTGCCCGCGGGCACCCGCGCCCAGGCCCTGCAGCGCCTGACCGGCGGCGGGCGGTTCCACTATGTCGACGCGATCGACGGCAACGAGCGCCGTCTCTTCGCCGATCTGCCCGTCACCCAGGATCTCACGCCCTCCCAGAACGCGAAGATCGCGGCGTTGAAACAGCGCAACACCGTCGCCGCCGTGCACACCGTGCCACTCAAGGCCAAACGCTTCACTCCGGAGCTCCTCGAATCGTCGACCGCCGACCGTCCGCCGGTGGTGCTCAACGTCGCCCCGGGCAAGACGTATCGGGCGACGGGGCGACGCGTGGAGAAGCGCGCCGACAGCTTCACGTGGCACGCCCGGCTCGCGCAGAGCGGAGAGGCCACACTCGTCGTACGTGGTGAGAACATCGCCGGACAGGTGCGCGCCGACGGCAAGGTCTATTCGATCCGGCCGCTCGGCGGCGGGCTGCACGCCAGCTATGAAGTGAAGCGCGACGCGTTTCCTCCCGAACACCGGGCGGACTTCCAGGACAGCATCCCGGACAAGAGCGACGTGGTGTTGCCCACTGTCTCGCCGAGCGCGACGGCCGACGCTTCGGTTCCTCGGATCGATGTGATGGTGGTGTATCCCGCTTCGTATGCGAGCTCGGTCGTCGACGTCGATCTCGACGTCCGACTCGCGGTGGATCTGACCAACGAGACGTACGCCAACAGCAAGGTCAGAGCGCGCTTGAACCTGGTGCATCACCAGGCGATCGATCATGTGTCGATCGGTCAGTCGAAGGCCGACCTCGCCGCCCTCGAGGCCGCGCACGCGTCGAGCGAATCGACCCTCGCGAGCCTGCGAGACAGCCACGCTGCCGACCTGGTGGTCATGATCGTCGAAGACTCCGACTACTGCGGCGAAGCCGCGGACATCCTTGCCGTGGAAAGCAAGGCGTTCGCGGTGGTGCGCGCGGATTGCGCGAGCGAGAACTACTCCTTCGCCCACGAGCTGGGACACCTGTTCGGCGCCCGCCACGACATCGGCCAGGACTCGGTGATCGAGCCGATCAAGTACGCGCACGGACACCTCGTGGGCCGCGTGAACCCGCCGACGGTGGCCGATTCCGCGGGTGGCAGCGCGATGGCCGATGCCGATGGCGCTGCGAACGAAGATCCCGATGTCGCTGCGGATGGCGAGTCGACCTCGTTCTGGGAGTGGTTGACGGACCTGGTCATCGGTGAGGACCCGAAGGAAGCCGAACCCGACCCGGGAACGGCGACGGCGACGGCGACCGAAACCGGAACCGAACCCGGAACCGAAACCGAGACACCGACCGGGGCCGCCGAGACGGAGCAACCCGCAGCGCTCCCGATCGCGCGCACGATCATGGCCTACGACGAGGAGTGCGGCGGCTGTGAACGCATCCCGTACTGGTCGACGCCAGACGTCCAGTACAAGGGGCATCCGCTGGGCTCGGCAGAGCTCGAGAACAACGCCCGCGTGCTGTCGACGATGGCGCCGACCGTCGCCGGCTTCCGCAACCCGCAGCAGCCGTGACGACGCGCTGGACGCGACGGGACTTCCTGAAGGAGTCCGGGCTGGGGGCGGCGTCGATTTCGCTCGCGAGCGTCGGGTGCGAGCCGAGCTCCGACGAGAACGCCGAGACGATGTCGCCCGCGGGCGAGACTCCGGACGACCGGGCCGGCCTGCGCGACGAGCTTCCCCGCAAGCCGAACATCGCGATCGTCGGGGGCGGCCCGGCCGGACTGTCGGCGGCCTTCCACCTGACGCGCGAGAAGGACTGGAACCGCCGCTACGACGTCACCGTCTACCAGCTCGGCTGGCGGCTCGGCGGCAAGGGCGCCACCGGCCGCAACGAAGACAAGGGCTGGCGCATCGAGGAGCACGGCATCCACGGCTTCTGCCGCTTCTACTTCAACACCTGGAAGATGATGAAGGAGGTCTACACAGAGCTGCACCCCGACGACCGGGCGCTGCTGGCGGCGGGCACGCTCGAAGAGGCCTTCCTGCCGAGCTCGGTGACCTACTCCGTCGAGTTCCGCGAGCGCTGGCGCACGACGGTCGACTACATGCCGATCCGGAAGGGCGAGCCGTGGGACGACGAGGAGCCCGACCTCGGCCTGTTGGCGATGCTGGGCGGAGCGCTGCGGGGCGTGCTGGGCCTCGGACGCCGCGACGACGACGGCTCGGGTCAAGACGATCTCCCCCCGGACACCGCCGGGGCGCAGACCAAGGAGACGGCCGCGCGACTGCTAGGCGAGGTGGAGACGATCCAGCGGGAGGATCCGAGCCTCGATCGGGACGCGGCGAGGCTGGAGCCCGTGCTCGACCGGTGGATTCGCGATCTCGATGCTCTGACGGACGAGCGCGCGCGAATGGATGACCTCGCGCTGTCCGCGAGCGCCGGCCGCAGCCGCATGATCACGACCGCTGACTTCTACCTCGCGGTGGCGAAGGGGCTGGCGAAGGAGCGCTGGAAGGCGCTGCGCCAACGGCGCCCCTGGGACCTCGACGATCTCGATGACGTCGACTACCGCGATTGGCTGCGCGAACACGGGGCATCGAAGCACACGCTCAGCGCGCCGATCTCGTTGGCGATCCCGAACATCCTCTTCGCCTATCCGAAGGGCGATTCGACCCAGCCGCCGCGGCTCTCCGCCGCGTCCTTCCTCAACTGGGTGGGACGCAGCCTGCTGGGCCGCGGCGAATATTTCTACTTCATGCAGGCCGGTACCGGCGAGTCCGTGGTGCTGCCGCTCTATCTGCTGCTGAAGCGCCGCGGCGTGAAGTTCGAGTTCTTCCACAAGCTGGTCGGAATGCGATCCGGGAAGGGCGCCGGCAAGGAGCTCTCCGTCGAAGAGCTCCACTTCGAGGAGCAGGCGAGCATCGACGGAGGGGGCCCGTACGACCCGCTGCGGAAGCTGCCGGGCCGTGGTTATCGCGTGTGGCCGAACCAACCTCGTTGGGATCAGCTGGCGGGCGTCGAGAAGACGAGTGATCGGGACTTCGAGGCGTGGTCGGAGGACGGTCTCGACACCCCCGCCAAGACGCTCGTGCGCGGCACGGACTTCGACTACGTCGTGTGGGCGATGCCTCCCTCGATGATCCCGCTGGTCGGCGACGAAGCGCTGAAGCGCACCTGGAAGGCGGTCAACGAACACCTCCCGACTACCGCGACGCAGGCGGTTCAACTCTGGCTCACCGCGGATACCCAGGACCTCGGCTGGCCCCGCGCCCATCTCAAGCCAGACGGGACGGCGCGTTATGGCAGCGGCACGTTCCCGAACCCGCTCAACGGCTGCGTCGCCTTCGACGACCTGATCGATCAAGAGGCCTGGGGCAGCGATGGCCCGAAGGGGCTCCTCTATCTCTGCTCACAGCTCCACACACTGCCAGGGCAGAGCCGCGACGACGAGTTGACGCGCGTCCGCTCGACGGTGAACGCCTCGGTGCGGCTCATGGGCAACTTCCTCACGAAGGGACGGGCGGAGCCGCCGGATCGGGTCGACCCCCAGTCTCTCGACTACGATCTGCTCTACGACCCGACGCCCGGGCACACCGGCGCCGAAAGACTCGGGTACCAGTACGTGCGCACGAACTCCCGGCCGACCGAGGCCTACGTACAGGCGCCTCCCAAGGGCCTGCTGGGTCGGCTCGACGCCTGGGACTCGGGCTACGAGAATCTCGTGCCGGCCGGCGACTGGATCCGCACCGGCTTCAACCTCGGGTCGTTCGAGAGCGCAGTGACCGGCGGAAAGCTGGCGGCCTTCGCGCTCACGGGCTCTCCGAAGATCGCGAGCGTCGTGGGTTATCGGCTCTGGCATGGGCACGCGGGCGGTCGCATCCGCCAGGCGTTGATGCGCGGGCCGAGAATTCCCGTGAAGACCTGAGAGCATGGGCGCGAACTGCTGCGCGTCGGCGACACGCCACGTTGCCCGGATCGTGTGCGCGCTCTGGCTGATCGCGGGCTGTGCGTCCCCGGCGGAGGGAGAGCGCATCGTGCTCCGAGCAGCGGACGGGGGTTCGCTCGAGGAGATCCGCGTGTCTCTCGGCGCGAGCCGCGTCCGGACGGTCGAACCCGGCGGGCAGATCTGGGAACTCCCGGCCGGGACGCGCGCCGCAGCGCTCTCGCGCTATCGCGGCGATCCGCGCCTGGCCTACATCCGGCCGCTCGACGGAAGTGAAATGCAGCTGTTCGCCGATCCGGCTCCCCACGACCTCACGGTGCAGCAGGCCGGAATCGTCGCGAAGCTGGACGCGCGTCCCACCAGCGGCGAGCTCCGCACCGCCGCCTTGCAGGCCGGCCCGTTCACGACCGAGCTGCTCGCCGCGTCCGGCGACGAGCCCTTCGACCTCAACCTGCTCCCGGGGCGCACCTACCAGGCCGTGGCTCTGAGCGTCGTGCCCCGCGTCGGAGGCTACACCTGGGTCGGTGGGATCGGGAGCGAGGGGAAGGCGACGCTCGTGGTGAGTGGCCTGAACGTCAGCGGCCAGATCGACGTCCTCGGCCATCGCTATTCGATCGCGCCGTTGGGCGACGGACTCCATGTGATCTACGAAGTGAACCCGAGCGCGTTCCCGCCCGAACACGCGCCCTGAATCCATCCTCTCGGGTGGTCCCGGGATCAGAGGCATTCCGAGATCAGGCGCGCTCGCTCGATCACGGTCGGTAGCCCGATCCGCTCGGCACTCGACGTCGCATCGCGCAGCAGCTCGCGAATCCGGTCGTCTGAACCTGCGCGCTCGAGGCGACACTCGAGGTAGTCGAGCTGGCTGCGCACCAACCAGGAGACCGCACCGATCTCGCGGTTCGCATCGATCGCCCGCAGCAGGTGGCTCTCCGCGGCGTCGTGATCACCGAGACAGCGACACAGCAGCCCGACATAGCGCGCCACGGATCCCAGCGTCACGAAGACGACGTTCGCGTGCAGGCCGGCGTGGTCTTCCAGCAGCGCGTGCAGGCGCCGAGCGGTGGTCCGATCGCCGAGGTGGGCGGCGGCGGCGCTGAAGCCGCAGATCGTGACGAGCCATCGTTGATCCATCGGGATCGTCTCGAAGCCCCGCTGCGCCATCGCATCCAGGATGGGCGCGGCTTCGACGAGGCCGAGCTCGGCCGCGCGCAGGGCGATGCTCGACCACGCGGTCAGCGCGGGAAGCGCCTCGTAGGAGTTGGACAGACTCTGCGTCAGCGGCTTCGCCAACTCGAGCGGCTGGGTCTCCATGTCGAGCCAGAAGCGATGCACGACGTATTGCGGCTCCACGTCCGGCTGTGCGGTGGCGAGCCCGAGCTTCCGTGCCTCTTCCATGCATTCCTCGGCGAAGTCGAAGCGACCCTCCATCAGCGCCACCGGGAACTCGCGAAGCATCAGCATCCAACGCACGAGCGGTTGATCGATGCTGGCGGCCTCGCTGCGCAGTCCTTCCATCGCGCGATCGAGGCCGGCACGATCGCCGGCGCGGAGACGCGTGAAGCCTTCGTTGCCGAGCGCATCGAAGCGCAGCAGGGGGTCGGCGCAGCGCGGCGTGAGCGTGGCCAGCTCCTCGCAGTCCGCGAGGCGCTCCTCGAACGGGTGGAAAAGTGTCCACTGGCGCCGCGCCAGCACGCTGGCCAGCAGGTGAGGGTCTGCGACGTCGCGCGCGATCGAAACCGCCTCCGTCATGACGCCGCGACTCTCCGTCCCGCCGGACTCCCAGGCGGTCTCCACCCCGAGGAGAGCGAGGAGTTGCGCGCGGGTCACCCGATCACTCTCGCCGACCAACTCCACGGCGCTCCGCAGCCGAGCAACGTACTCGCGATCGACGTGCATCGCGCGACTGAACGTCCCGCGATAGGCGGTGATCAGCGCTCGGGCCATCCGTTTGCCGTCGCCCTGCTCGAAGGCTTTGTCGGCGGCATCGAAGAGCGTCGAGCGGTAGCTCGGATCCCCGAGGCGTCGCAGCACTTCACCGAGGCCGATCGCGAGATCCATCGCGCGTCCGGAGTCTTCGTCGCGTCCGAGCAGCTCACTGGCCTGCCGATACAGGGCTTCTGCAGACTCGTTGGCGTATCGCTTCGCCGCCTGTTCCGCGGCGCGCGCCGAGTACTCGACGGCCTTCTCCTGCTGGCCGAGCGGAACCGCCGCTGCGAAATGGCGCGCGAGGTCGGCGAGCATGTGCTCTCCCCCGCCGACCGTCTCGATGGCGACCCCGGCGCGCTCGTGCAGGCGGGTCGTCCGTGCCGCGCCGATGCCGTCCAGCACCGTCTGACGCGTGACGTCGTGAGCGAACCGGTAGCGGAGCGCCGCGCGGTCGGCCTCGATCAGGATTCCAGCCGCGACCGCGGCGTCGAGAGCCTCGAGGGTCGCGTCCACTTCGCCGAGCATCTCTGCCAGGCACCGCGCTTCGAACTCGGAGCCGAGCACCGCGGCAGATTCCACGACGAGGCGCTGGCTCGCCTCGAGCCGCGCCATGTGAAGACGCATCGCTTCCTGGATGGTTTCGGGGAGGTCGGGTCCTTCCTTCGGCGCCCGCAAGATCTCGTTCAGGTGAAGTGGATTGCCGCCCGTGATCGCGTGCATCAGGGACGAGTCCGCGGCGGGCGCCTCGCTGCCTTTCACCAGGCTCAACAACTCGGAGATCTCCTCCAGCTCGAGACCTTTCAGGTCGAGCATCTCGCCGGAGGCGGGTCCCAACTCTTCTTGAGCCGAACGCACGAGGTCTTCGGCGCGGGCGTCGTCCGGTCGGACCGTCGCGACGAGCAGGACGCGCGCGCCCGCCAGCATGGGCAGAATGTGCGCGATCAGTTGCAGCGTGGCCGGGCCGCTCCAATGAATCGAGTCGAGGATCAGCACGATCGGTTCATCCCGCGACGCGTCGACCAGCCACTCGCCGATCGCGTCGTACATGCGCAGCCGCTCGGTCTCGGCATCGGACTCGGTCGGCGCTTCGAGTTCGGGCGCATACTCGGCCAGCTCCGGCACCAGACGCACCAACTCGCCCGCGTTCTCGCCCAGTCGCGACGACAGGTCATCGACACTTTCCATCCACACCTGGAAGGCGTGAGCGATCGGGGCGTACGACATGTTGCGCTCGGAACGACACGACCCGAACAACACCATCGCGCCGCACTCGAGCGCGTAGGCGGCGAACTCTGCCGAGAGACGGGTCTTGCCGATGCCCGCCTCCCCGCGCACCAGCACCATCTGGCCCTCTCCGCCCAGTGCGGACTCGAGCGCGCGCTCCAGGCGTTGCCTGGGCGTTCTGCGTCCGACGAAGGGGAGCTGTTGTTCCGTCTTCAGGGCTGCCGGGAGACCGAGCTTCTCGGACACCGGCCGCGTCTGCGACCAGTGCACGCGCGCCAGCTGGTCGTCGAGGAGCTGGACATCCAGTTCGAGACGGGTTCCGATCAGATCGAGCGTCTCGGGCCGGATCAGGATGCGGCCGTCCTTCGCCCGTTCGCACAGCGAGACGGCGTCGTCGAGCGGCTCGCCGGTGAAGTCGTCGTCGTGAACCTGGATCTCGCCGGCGCCGACTCCGGCGCGGATCGTGAGCTCGGCGAGCCGCTCGGGTCTCGCGTTGCTGCGCTCGTTCGCGCGCTGGATCGCCAGAGCGGCCTGCACCGCCGCCGAGGCGCTGGGGAACGCGGCTTGCACCCCGTCTCCCATCCATTGAACGACCTCGGCTCCGAAGCGAGCGACACTGCGCCGGATCAAGCGCTCGTGCAGCTGGTTCACCTGGTCGGCGACTCGATCGCCGAGGCGCACACGCAACGCGGTGGAACCGATCAGATCGGTGACGAGCACTCCCGCGAGCCGTCGACTCGGTTCCTCAGCGAAGTCCGTCCCCGTATTCGTCTCGGATGACATTCTTCCGACCCGGCGAAACATGGCAGGATCGACTCGCAAGATCGTGCGAGTCGATCCACCGTGGTGTCCAACCCTAACCCGTCGCGCGCTTCGAAGGGGGTGGGAAGTCCTTCTCCGAGCGGTCCCTCGTCGCCGTCGTGGATCCCACCCAAGCATCGAGCGGGCCTCTGCCCGCGTCGGGTCGCGCGGAGATTCGCTTGGAGACTCGCGCCTTTAGCGGCCTGCGCCCAGCCCGCGCCCGGAGTGTGTGGCGCGATAGTTCTTGAACCGCCCCGGCGCGCCCGGATAATGTGTCGTATGCACGTCGGGGTCATCGATCTCGTCAGCGACGCGGCCCCGGCCGCACACACCGACCGCGCTTATGCGCATCTCTTCACCAAACAGTTGGTGAGCCTGATGCCCCAATGTGTAGCCGTCTGGTGTCGAGAGCTGGGCCACCGCGTCCACTATGCGAGCTATTTCGGCCAGACCGCGCCCGAGCGGCTCCTCCCCGACGACCTCGACGTGTTATTCGTCTGCTGTACGACGCAGGCCAGCGGGCTCGCCTACGCCCTTGCTCGCGTCTACCGCCAGCAGGGCGTCCAGACCGCGCTAGGCGGACCGCACGCCCGTTCGTTTCCGGGCGATGCGCTTCGCTTCTTCGACTTCGTAGTGGGCCACTGCGATCGCAGCGTGCTCGTAGACATCCTCGATGGTCACGTCGACCCTCCTGCGCACGTGTCGGCGGCGTCGGCGCCCGTCGAGCTTCCCGGTGTCTCGGAGCGGATCGGAGAGATCACGTCGGCGACCTTCTACGCGGGACGGCCGACCCCACTCAGCACGATCCCCGTGGCGGCGAGCCAGGGGTGCCCCTACGCCTGTGATTTCTGTATCGACGCACGATCCCGCTATGTCGCCCGCGACCCGGAGGCGTTGGCGGAAGATCTCCGCTTCCTGTCGGATCGCTTTCCGTCCGTGCTCGTGGCGTTCACCGATCCGAACTTCGGGGTTCGTTTCGACGAGACGCTCGTGGCCATCGAGTCCGCCTGCGGTGGACGTCCGCTGCGTTATTTGATGGAGGCTTCGCTCTCGATCCTCAAGACGCATCGGCTGGAGCGCCTGCGTCGGTCCGGTTGCGTCTACGTTGCACCCGGGATCGAGTCGTGGTTCGACTATCGGCACAAAGCGGGCTTCGGGAGCGAGGAGGGCGCCGCGAAACTCGACGCCGTGGTCGAGCAATTCGCCGAACTCGAACGCGGCATCGGCGGAGTGCAGGCGAACTTCATCCTCGGCGCCGACGTCGACCGCGGGTCGGCGCCCTTCGACCTCACGCGCGACTTCATCCGCCGTCGGCCGGACACCTTCCCGACGATCAGCATCCCGACTCCCTACGGTGGCACGCCGCTGTTCGAGCGACTGCGCGCCGAGCGGCGCGTGCTCGAGCAGATCCCCTTTGCGTTCTACGGCACCCCGTTCCTCGCGATGAGGCTGCGTGGCTACGAGGCTCTCGAGTACTACGACCTGCTGATCGGATTGAAGCGCGCCGTGGTGTCGAGGCCGGTGAGGCGACGGCGCGGTCCGCGCGGCGTACGCTTCGTGCATGCCCTGCGTCGTCGCGGCATTCGCCAGGAGCTTTCGCAGCTGAGCGCGATCCGCGACGAGCTGGTGCGGTCGAAAGCCCTGCGCGCATTCCACGACGGTACGAGCGAGGAGCTGCCGCGCTACTACCATCTCGCGTTCGAGCGGAAGCTCGGGCGGTACGCGGAGCTGGTCGGGCCACGCGACCGGATTCCCACCTGGGACGCCGACCCGATGCAGGAGAACGTCGCGACGCTCCCGTTCGAAGCGCCGCCGCCCGTGCTGCAGAGTGCCGCTCCGTGAGTGAGTTGCGACTCGGTGCCGTGGCGTTCATCGAGCCGGGTCGCGAGTTCGTGGCAAGCCCGCAATCCGCGTCGCAGCTCGTGAAGGCGGCGGGCGGCGAGGTCGTGCAGGCCCTCGATCATCTCGTCATGGCGTGGTTCACCTCGGCCACCGGCTGCGTCCGCTGCTGCATCGAATTCGGCCATGCCGGGTGTCGCGCGGGGGCCAGCGCGGGCGACGTGTTGGTGCAGCACGGGTTGCTCCAGGGCCTCCCGGTGATCGAGGCGAGCCGGCTCAAGGACATGGCCGCGCCGAATCAGATTCTCGGCACCGCCCGGCTGGTGCGACTGGCCGAGATCCCCGAGGAAGCTTCGGAGCCGTTCGGCGAGGTGCACCTCAAGGGGATCGAGCACCCGATCGCGATTCGGGTGCTGTCCTGAACCGGGACCCTGCGGAACGGCGCGCGACATCCAACATGCCGCCATGCCGACTCGTCTCGCCCGCCCACTACTCCATGCGGCCCGCAATGAACCCACTGATCCGCTCCTGCTGCGCGACGAAGTCGGGCGAGTGCTCGGGGTCGAAGCGGAGCCGGTAGCACACGCCGCCTTTCACGGCCGAGCGGTGGCGGATGTGGGCGGTGAGTGCGAGCGCCTCGTCGTCGTCGGGCAGCTGCAGGCGCACCTCGATGTCCTCCACCCGGTGCAGCACGGCGTCGGCGTCGTCCTTCATCAGCACGCGGGCGCCGCCGATCGAGAGGTCCTGCACCACGCCCTGCAGCTCGTGCGAGGCTTCGCCCGACTGGGCCAGCACCGAGACGGCGAGCGGCGTGTCGGCGTCGAATAGCGGCAGGCGATAGCTGCCGCGCCCGCCGACCAGATTGAGGAAGGCGGTCGCCATGCGCCGTGCGTGCTTCGTCCGACGCTCGATCGCGAGCTCGTAGACGCGGTGCTGGTCGTCCTCGCCGCGTCCCCTCAGGCGCATCTCCAGCTCGATCGGCTCGGGCAGCGAGTCCGAGGTGAGCGAGAGCTCGACCTTTTCGCCGATGGCGTGGCGCGGTGCGCTGTCGCGGTGGAAGCGCACCTTCACCAGCTTCGGGTCGGCGTCGGCCATCTCGCCCACCGCCACGTTGCCGTCGCCGGCGCGCACCGTGACGCGCAGCGGCCGCGGTCCCTTCGCGAGCGCGCGGTCCACGCGCGCCAGCAGCTCGCGCGGGCTGATCGGCTTCGTGACGTAGTCGTCGGCGCCGGCCGCCAGCGCACTCAGGATGTCCTCCTCGTGCGCACGTGCCGACACCACCATGATCGGGATGGCGCCTAGCACGGCGTCGCCCTTCACCTGGCGCAGCACTTCGTCGCCGTCCACCTCCGGCATCATCATGTCGAGCAGGATCAGCTGGGGTCTCAGGGTCTTCAGCTGCTCGAGGGCGGCGGCGCCGTCGGCGGCCCACACCACCTCGTGGCCCGCGGTCTCCAGGCGCACCCGGATGATCTCGGCGGTCACCTCGTTGTCCTCGGCGAGCAGGATCAGCGCCATCGCCTAACCCCCCGACCCTGGGGCGCCGCCGAGCCCGCGCCGCTCCATGTGTCCCCAGCTCAGGTCGCGGCGGAAGTGCTGCCAGAAAGCGCCGACGCGCCAGAACGAGGACAGCGGCCGGAAAGCCACCGCCTCGACGACGGCCGCCGAGGCCAGCGAGAGCAGCTGGCCGAGGTTGCGATAGCGGCGGAAGGCGAGGTCGTCGAGGAGCACCGACACCACGGAGATCACCACCGAGTAGAGCACCGCCGAGGCGAAGAAGGCCTTCAGGATGGCGACGTCCAGCAGGCCGATGGCGTAGCTCGCCGGCACCACCACGTAGCCGATCATCTCCACGACGGGTCCGAACATCTCGAAGGCGGCGAAACAGGGCATCACCACCACGCCCACGATGCCGTAGCGCGGATTGCCGAACATGCGCCGGTGTCGGCCGAGCGAATCGATCAGTCCGCGCTGCCAGCGCATGCGCTGGCGCCGCAACACCGCCAGGCTCTCCGGGGCCTCGGTCCAGCACACCGGTTCGGGCACGAAGCCGATCTTGTAGCGGCGGCCGCTCTCGCGCAGCGAGCGGTGCAGGCGCACCACCAGCTCCATGTCCTCGCCCACCGAGTCGGTGGCATAGCCGCCCGCGTCGATGACGGCGCGCTTTTCGAACAGACCGAACGCGCCGGAGATGATCAGCAGCCCGCCGATCGAAGACCAGCCCATCCGCCCGAACAGGAACGCGCGCAGGTATTCCACCACCTGGATGCGCGGCAGCAAGGCCCGCGAGAGCGCCACGTCCACCACGCGGCCTGCGCGCAGCGCCGAGCCGTTGGCGATGCGGATGGTGCCTCCCGCTGCGACCATCGTGTCCGGGTTCTCGTAGAACGGACGCGCGACCCGCAGCAGGGCGTCGGCCTCCAGCACCGAGTCGCCGTCGATGCCGCAGAAGAGCGGATAGCGCGAGACGTTGATGCCGGCGTTCAGGGCGTCGCCCTTGCCGCCGTTCTCCTTGTCCACCACGACGAGATCCGGGAAGCGACGCGACTCGTAGATGGCGCGGATCGGCTCGCACGACACGCCGGCTTCGTAGCCGCGCGCCACCCGGCGCAGGCCGAAACGCTCGATCAGGCGATCGAGGGTGGCGTCGGTGGAGCCGTCGTTCACCACCAGGACCTCGAAGCGCGGATAGCGCAGCTGCAGCAGCGACTGCACGGTGTCGACGACGTTGGCCTCCTCGTTGAACGCCGGCACCACCACCGAGACGGGAGGCATCAGCGGCGACTGCATCAGCGCGCGCAGGTCGGCTCCGTGCACGAACGCCACCTCGCGCCGCGTGCTGCGAAAACCCAGCACCAACAGCGAAAGGATCATGGTGTTGAGGGCCATGAAGTAGACGAGCACGGTGTTGTCGAGCACCACGAGCGTCGCGCGCACCCACTCCTGCCAGGTTCCGTCCATCATGCCGCGAGCGGCTCGAGCCCGGTGCGATCGAGCACATAACGCGCCACCTCACTGGCGCGCCGTTCGGGCAGGGTGGTGGCCTCGGCCAGGGCGGCGAGGCCGGGCGCGCCCAGCTCGGCGAGGGCGCTGGCAGCGTTGAAGCGCACCCACCAGGCGGGGTCGTCGAGGGCCTCGCGGAGCTCCGGGATCGCGCGCACGGCGCCGATCGCGCCCAGCCCGGTGGCGGCCTGGCAGCGCACCGACCAGGCCGGATCGCCCAACAGGCGCAGGAAGGCCTCGAGGAATCGCGGGTCGCCGATCGCGGAGGCCGACTTCACGGCCTTGGTGCGCAGCTCGGGGTCGGGGTCGTCCACGAGGTCGACCAACAGCTCGCTGGCCTCCGGGTCGCGCAGTGCGCCGAGCAGCTCCACGGCGGCCCGCTTTGCCGACGGGCTGGGCGTGCTGCGCGCATGCCGCACGATCGCCCGGACGGCGTCGGGCGCGGCGTGCAGCACCACCGCCTGGGCGCGTCGCACCACTCCGGCCTCCTCGTCGTCGAGCAGCTGCAGCAGCCCCATCACTGCGCCTGGCCCGCCGATCTGACCCAGCGCGCCGGCGGCGGCCGCGCGGACCTCCGGGCTCGGGTCGTTGCGCGCCGCGCGGAGCAGCGCCGGGAGGTCGCGCGCCGAGCGCAGCAGGCCCAGGTTCTTCACGGCCTCGGCGCGAATCACGGCGCGCCGCGCGTGCAGCCGGCGCCGCTCGCCCTCGGCCACGTCCAGCTCCTCGGCGAACGCGGCGATGGCGACGGCGTCTTCGCCGCGCAGGTCGAGGGCGAGCTGCAGCAGGATGGGCAGCAGCACGTCGCGGTCGCGGGGTTGGCACTCGGCCAGCAGCGTCTCGCGCGCCTCGCGGTCTCCGAGGGCGCGGCACACCAGCGGCAGCAGCGTCGCGCGCCGTTGGCGCTGACGCCGCAGGCGCAGCGTGATGCGCATGTGGTTCAGCAGCGTGCCGAGCAGCAGGAACATGGCCAGGCCCAACAGCGCCAGCACCGCCGCCACCAGACCCTCGTAGTAGCTTGCCGCGAACACGTTCAGAACTCCGCGAACAGTCCGCTCTCGAGACCGTGACGCGTGTAGGTGTCGTCGAGGTCCTCGAACGCATAACCCAGCCGGATGCCCAGACCCGGCCGCAGCTTCCACACCACGCCGGCCGTGAAGGAAGCGATGCGCGCGCGAGTCCGCGCGCCCTGTACGGTGGAGGGCGCGAACGCCTCGTCTCCGAAGACGCCGCCCACGTACGGAACGAAGTCGCCTTCGGGAAGGAGCTCGGCGCGCAGCGAGCCCGCGTGCCCCTGGCGCCCGCCCGACAGGTGCGTGAAGTGGTAGCGGCCGATCACCTTCGCCAGCGAGGTGGACCAGAAGTCGAGGGCCGCCGACGCCGCGTCGGTCTCGACACCGCCCGGATACCAGGACCGGCGATAGGTGAGCTGCAGGGTGGTGAGCTCTGCGATGCGCCGCGCCACCTCCAACGAGAAGCCCTGCCGCGCTACCACCGTCGAGCCCGGCGCGAAGAAGCCGCTGCCGCCCAGCCACCAGCCGTTCCCGCTCGCCCAGGACAGCCCAACCGAGCCCTGGGTGTCGTCCTCGCGAAAGCGCCGCGTCTGGGCGGCGCCCAGGTGCAACCGCACCCGGCGCGGGAGCTGCACGGCGCCGTGGGCGCCTTCCTCCCACCAGTCGCTGCGCCCGCCGTCGAGGGTGTCGTAGCGCATGCCCAGATCGACGCGGACGAGCCGCGCGTGCGACGACGCCTCGCCGGGCAGGTTGCCCACGGCGAGTCGGCGCAGGCCTTCGCGCGCCTCCGACGAGCTGGCGTCGAGGGCGAGCGCCTGCTCGAAGGCGGCGCCGGCTTCCTCGCTGCGCTGGTCCCAGGTGAGCAAGGTGCCGAGCAGCACCCACGCGTCGACCGAGTCGGGTGCGAGCGCGATCGCACGCCGCACCTCGGCCTCGGCTTCGGCGCCGCGTCCCGACCAGCCCAGCACGCGCGCGCGCAGCAGGCGCGAGGCGAGGTCGTCCGGTTCGTCGGCGAGCAGCGCGTCGAGATCGGCGAGCGCTTCGTCGTGGCGTCCCTGCCAACCGAGCACACGGGCGCGTCCGCGGCGCGCTTCGCGGTGCTCGGGCGTGCGCACGAGGACTTCGTCGTAGAGGGCGAGGGCTTCCTCGCGCTGGCCCTCGACCGCCAGCACCGCGGCGCGATCCACGTCGACGGCGTCGCGCGACGGCGCTTCGCCGCGGATCGCGGGCGCGGCGAAGAGCACCACCGCGGCCAGCACCGAGGCCAGGGCCGGGGTCGCGCGCCGACTAACCATGGCCGGGCCTCAGCGCGAGCCGGATGTCGCCCTCCACCCGGTCCAGCACCCAGCGATCCGGCCGCGACGCCACCGGCCGCGCCTTCTCCAGCGTGAACCCGGGCGGAAGCCGCAGCGTGAGACCGTCGATCGGCGTCGGCGCGTGCAGGCGCAGCTCATCCCCGTCGGGCCCCGGCACCACGTCGAGCGACACGCTGTCGCGGGATGCCCACCAGCGACCGTAATCGCCCAACGCGCCGAGCCAGGCCTCGTCGCGCAACGCGGCGAGCAGGCGTTGCTCGAAGACCAGCTTCTCGCCGATCACGTTCGGGTGTACGAGCACCACGAAGGCGCCGCCGTGTTTCGCGATGCGCGCCGCCACGTCGAGGGCGTCGTCGAGCCGCTCCAGCAGCGGCTCGCCCAACTCGTCTTCGATCGTCACCGGAAACTCGAACACGCCGGTTTCGGCCTCGGTGCCGCGCCCGTGGTTCAGACGGAAGGGCAGGTGGGTGAGCGAGACGTTGGCGCTGACCGACGAGCTGAAGCGGTAGCCCGACGCCTCCAAGGCCTGGGGCAGGACCTTGGGATTGGCGAGGTGGCCGGGCCGGAACGAAACCACCGGTGCGTCGCCCAGCCTCTCGAGCAGGAAGCGACTCACGCGCAGCTCGCCGAGGATGGTGGCGTCGTAGGTCTGCGTGCCGCTCTTCACGAAGGGGCGGTAGGCGGGGTAGTGCTCGCGCCCGTCGCCGAGCGGGAAGGTGTCGAAGACGAGCGAGTGCGAGACCGAGTGGCTCGCGATCTCCATGTCGAGCTCCGCCAGGCGCGCCAGATTCCCGGCGCCGGCGTCGTCGAAGAAGGCGTCGTCGTTCCAGTCGCGCACGTACTTCGTCTGCACGAAGAACGTGGCGCGCACCCCGGCGTCGCGGGCCATCTCGGCGTAGACGACCGCGTTGGCGAGCGATTCCGAGTAGTCGATGTCGTGGGTGAGCATGAGCGCGAGCGCGCGGCCGTCGGGCACGGGCTCCACGGTGACGGCCAGCGGCTCGCCGCTTCGGTAGGCCGCGGCCAACAGCCGCATGGGGACGTCCGCGGAGGGATCGAAGGCGTTGGCGTAGGCGTCGCTCACTCCCTCGAGACGGCGGTTGCAGGCCTTGAGCAGCAGGAGGCCCGGGTCGAAACCGAGCGCGAGCGCGCGACCGCCCGTCGCGAAGCGGCGCTGTACCACCGCGGCCGCGCCGTCCTCGTAGACGGCCAGGGGCGGCTCCGCGGGCGCGAGGTAGTCGTGGCTGCCGATGCGCGTCGCCGGCGGGTCGGTCGCGGCGATGCGGATCTCGCTTTCGCGCGGATCGGCGAGGCCGGCGAGCAGCGGTCGCTCGGCGTCGAAGCGCACTCTCATGTGGTCGCGGCGCGCGCGCACGCCCTCGAAGCCGAACACGGCGTCGAGCCCTCCGCCCAGCACGTTGACGGCGAGAAGCGTGCCGCCCTCGCGCGCGAAGTCGCCCAACGCGCGCAGAGTCGCCGGCTGGAAGACGGCGCCCGACAGCCGCGGGTAGATGAGCACCACTTGGTGCCGCAGCGCGCGCTCGGGCTCGTCGGTCACGACGAAGGGGATGCCGTGGCTGCGCAGCCCCGACACCAGGCCCAGCCAAGCCGAGTCGGGGTCGGTGAGCAGCACCGCGAGGCGTCCCGTTCCTCCGGAATCGAAGCGACGCCAGTCGGCCGGCTCCGGGGTCTTCAAGGTGCTAGGCGCGTGCGGACCTTCTACATCCGGAAACACGTGCACGTCGCCCCAGCCCGGAGCTCGCGCACTGCGCATCTGGCCGATCGTGGCGAGCACGAGCAAAGCGACCGCCGCCAGGGCGAACCACCTCACGCGCGCCTCTGCGCCCGGGCGGTCCCGCCGTCCAGGACTGCCGTCCGTTGCATTCCCGTGCGCACGCGCGGGCCCCCTCCCCGGGGCGCACCGGCCCCCTCCCCAGAGAAGCAACTCGCATGCCACACCCCCCGCCGCAGCAGAGCGAGCCCAGGGCCGTTGCGGGTTTCAGAACGGGCGGGAGCGTTTCAGATCGAAACGTGTGGCATGCGGACCAATCGAAACGTGTGCTTGCGGACCGCGCGGCGTCGGCGGCGCGGGTGAGCATGGCCGAGTCTGCGTGTCTCCGTTCGATCCAATCCGTTCTACGCGGACCGTCCCCCGAGAAGTCACGCACCACGGCATCGTGCATCGGTTGCGCATCGGTTGCCGGTGGACGTCACTCCGCCTTGAGATTCCCCACCCCGTATGAGACATTGCTCGACCGCCGCGGCACTTTCCGAGGCTGTGGCTCCGCGAGTTCTGGGGATCCGATATGGCTGGTTTCGAGGCCCGTTTCGAGCGGCTCGAGCTCAAGTACGTGATCGACGAGCACTCCGCGGATCGCATTCGCAGAGACATCCAGCCCTTCTGCCAATCCGATTCCCACAACGATTCCCAGAGCGATTCCCAGAGCGCCCGACCGGGTGCGACCGGGCGTTGCGGGTATCTGATCTCTTCGCTCTATCTCGACAGCCCAGGGCTCGCGTTCTTCCACGCGAAGGAGCGCGGCGATGCGGATCGACTGAAGCTGCGCGTCCGGACCTATCCGGGCTCCGATGGCGCCGTGCTCGAACTCAAGCGCCGCGTGTCGGACGTGATCAGCAAGACGCGGGCGAAGGTGCGGCGCGACCAGGCCGAAGCGATCGTGCGGGGCCGGATTCCCCGCGGCTTCGATCCGACGGTCGAGCACTTTCTCGACGAGTTCGCGCTCACCGCGGCTCGCTCCGGCGCCGGGCCCACCCTGCACGTCCGCTACGACCGGGAGGCCTATTCGAGCCACGTCGACACGTACGCCCGCGTCACCTTCGACCGCCGGATCGAAGCCCAGCGGACGTCCAGCTGGAGCCTCGAGCCGCCCGAATCGCGCTGGTGTTCCTTCGACCAGTATCGGCGCCGGGAAGAGCGCGACCGCAGCGTCGTCCTCGAGATCAAGTGCCAATCGGTCGTGCCGTGGTGGGTGACGAACCTGATCCAGACGCACGCGCTGAAACGTCGCTCCTTTTCGAAGTACGGCATCGGCATCTATCTGACCGCGGTGCAGGACGGCGCGGGGCGGGTGTCGCGGAGATCCGCGAAGGCCCTCGTATGATGGATCCCTTCTTCAGCGAGTTCGATCGGGTGGCGGCCAGCGGCACCTGGGTGACGCCGCTCGTCGCGCTGTTAGGCGCCTTCGTGTTCGGCCAGGTCCTGGCGTGGACATACGAGCGCACCTACAGCGGGCTCAGCTACTCGCGAGGGTTCAGCCACACGCTGGTGCTCGTCTGCATCAGCGCATCGATCCTCGTGATCGCGATGCAGCACTCGCTATTGGCGGGGCTCGGGTTGTTCGGCGTGCTCTCGATGATCCGCTTCCGCTCCGACCTCAAGACGCCGCGCGACCTCGTGTTCGTGATGGGCTCGGCCTGCGTCGGCGTCGCGTGCGGCGTGGGCGCCATTCTCGAGGGGTTCCTCGGGACGGCGGTCTACTCCACCGTGGCCATCTATCTCTATCTCGGACCCTTCGGTTCCCGCACGCGCTTCGACGGCGTCTTGCGCTTCCAGCTCGACTCCGAAGCCGACGCCGAGCCCGAGATCACGCGCCTCATGCGCCTCCACTGCCGGCGCCGCCATCTCCTCTCCACCGCCGACCTCCCCGACGGTCAACAGCGCGAGCACGTCTATCAGGTGAAGTTCTTCGCGGAGCGCGACCGCGAAGACCTCCTCGAGGCGTTGCGCCGCGATCTCGGCGCCGTCGAAACCCGGCTCATGCTGCAAGACGCGACCTCGGAGTATTGATGCCGGATCGAGGACGGATCGTCTATCGCAGTGTGCAGCGCGGAATCGGCCGGGTGTTCGACGCCATCGGTGCGCGCCCGATCGGCATCGTGGTGTTCGCGGCGAGCGTCGCGTTGCTCGGGTACCTGCAGGTGAACATGGGCGGGAGCATTCGCGCCGACGCGGTCGCCACTGCACCGCTGATCGACCACCCCTCGCGCGTCGCGTCGTTCGTGACCAACGTCTTCGTCCATGTGGGCGACCGCGTCGAGCCGGGCACGCCGCTCGTCGAGCTCTCGCCGCACTTCATCGATCGCGAGCTGCTCCAGATCGACGCCGAGGTGGAGAAGCTGCTCGAGGAGAGCAAGCTCGCCCAGGCGCGGCTCCACGTCGAAGAGCAGCGCTGGCTCAGCCCCGAGATGCGCATGCGGCCCGACAGCCCGTCCCTCGAACGGCCCACCGAGGCCCTCTTCGCGAAGGAGATCGCGGTCCTGCAGACGCGGCGCTCGCAGCTGCTCGAAGACCGCAACGCGCTCACCGTCACCGCGAGCCTGCCGGGGCGGGTCGTCATGGTGGCCTT
>JAHEJV010000318.1 GCA_024638705.1 Deltaproteobacteria bacterium
TCGACGTCGTGCGCGAGGACAAGCCGGCCTGGTCGTGGCCGATCGCGCGCGACCCGCTCGATCGCGTCGCCGCCGTGCTCGGCGAGCGCGAGGCCGAGGGACTGGTGCGCGTGGAGATGGAGGAGGGCCGGGTGCGTCTCCACGGCTGGGTGTCGCGACCCGACCGCCATCGCAGCAACCTCTCGGGCGTCTACCTCTTCGTGAACGGACGCCCGGTGCGCGACCGCGTCCTGCAACACGCGCTCGTCGATTGCTACCGCGACGTCCTGCCGCGGGGCCGCTTCCCGAGCGCGGTGCTCTTCGTCGACGTGCCCCTCGCAGCCGTCGACGTGAACGTGCACCCGGCGAAATGGGAAGTGCGCTTCGCCGACCCGCGCGCCGCGCACCGCTGGGTGCGCGCGGCGGTGCGCGGAGGCTTCGAGGAACGGGCCTGGCTCGACGCGCCGGCGGCCGACGGCGCTGCGGGCGAAGTCGTTCGCGATGGTGCGAGCGGGGCGTTCGGATCGTCGGCGCAGTCAGCGGGTCCGCCGCCGTCGTCGTCCCCCGGCGTCTCGGGTGCGGGCGTCGCCGGAGCGACCGACTGGCTCTTCGCGTCGGCGCGCCCGGACTCCGCCCCGGAAGCGCCGCGCGATCCCGACGCGCGCGTGCGCTTCGGCGAGCTGCGACGCCTCGGGCAGCTCCACGCCACCTATCTCATCGTCGAAGGCAAGGAAGACCTGCTCCTCGTGGACCAGCACGCCGCCCACGAGCGGGTGCTCTACGAGCAGCTGCGCGCGGGATGGCTCGAGCACGGCGTCGAGCGTCAGGCCCTGCTCGCGCCGCTCGCCGTACAGCTCGAGCCCCAGGCGCGCGCGGCACTCACCGAGCACGTCGAAGACGCCGAGCGCCTCGGCTTCGAGGTGGAGCCCTTCGGCGAGGACACGGTCGCGGTACGCACCGTCCCGGCGCTGCTCGCCGACCGCGATCCGGCCGGGCTCGTGCGCAGCCTCGCCGACGCCTGGCTCGAGGGCGAGCGCGGGCGCGAGGGCATCGCCGCCGACGTGCGCGTCCTCGACGCGGCCGACCGCTGCTTCGCGACACTCGCCTGCCACGCCGCGCGCCGCAAAGGCGACCCCCTCGACCCGCGCGAACAGCAGGCTCTCCTCGACGCCCTCGACGCGATCCCGTGGGCGCCCACCTGTCCCCACGGCCGCCCGGTCGTCGTCCCGTTCACCCGCCCGGAGATCGAGCGGCGCTTCGGCCGGAGGTAGGCGGGCATCCGGGGGTGTGCGTGCGCGGTGTTCGGAGCGGGTGTGGGCTCGATGATTCGGGAGTGCGAGTCGGGAAGGGAAGCGGAGGCCGCCTTTCGACTTCGCTCGGCTGCGCCTCGCTGCGCGCGCCGGCTGCGCCGGCGCTTGCGGGGTGCGTCGAGTGAGTCCGAGGTCTGCGGCGCGGTGTTCGGAGCGGGCGCGGGCTCGATGATTCGGGAGTGCGAGTCGGGAAGGGAAGCGGAGGCCGCATTTTGACTTCGCTCGGCTGCGCCTCGCTGCGCGCGCCGGCTGCGCCGGCGCTTGCCCCCGCTAGCATGCGCCCATGTCCCCCGCCCGCACCAAGAGACCGGTCGTCGTCGTCACCGGTCCGACCGCGAGCGGCAAGACCGCACTCGCCATCGAGCTCGCGCGGCGCTTCGACGGCGAGGTCGTGAATGCCGACTCGATGCAGGTCTATCGCTTCATGGACATCGGCACGGCGAAGCCGACGCTCGAAGAGCGCTCGGCGGTGCCGCACCACCTGATCGACGTCGCCGACCCCGACGAGAACTACAGCGCGGGGCGTTTCGCGAAGGAGGCGCGGGCCGCGATCTCCGAGATCCATGGCCGCGGACGCTTGCCGATCCTCGCCGGCGGAACCGGGCTCTACATCCGCGCCGCCCTGCACGGACTCGTCGACGGTGTGCCCGCCGAACCGGCGCTGCGCGAACGTCTCGAGAACGAGCAGCAGCAGGCCGAACGCGAGGGCGACCGGCAGCGGCTCCATCGCCGGCTCGAAGCGCTCGACCCCGAGGCCGCGAAGCGGATCCATCCCCACGACGCGCGGCGGATCACGCGCGCGCTCGAGATCGTCGCGGGCACCGGTCAACCCGCGAGCCGCGTGCGCGGAGAGCACGGCTTCGAAGACTCTCCCTACCGGACCCTGCATCTCGCTCTCGACGTCGAACGCAGCGCCCTCTACGCGCGCATCGACGCGCGCTGTCAGAAGATGATCGAGAGCGGGCTGCTCCAGGAGCTCCGCGACCTCCAGGAAGCGGGCTACGGGCCCGAGCTGCGACCGATGAAGGCGATCGGCTACCGCCACGTGCTCCCCGTGGCGCGCGGCGAAGACACCCTCGCGAGCGCCCTCGAGGCGATGCGGCGCGACACCAGACAGTTCGCGCGCCGACAGCTCACCTGGATCCGGAAGGTGCCCGACGCCATCTGGGTCGACCCGTCGGACATCGAAGCGATCGCCGCGCGGGTAGAGGCATTCCTCGCCGCTGAAGACTCCGATCAGTCCGTCGCGAGCACCGTGTAGTCGATCGCGACCTTCACGTGGAGCACGCGCGCGTCGAAGTCGATCCAGGCCGGACTGCGTTCGGCGGGGACGAAGAGCGGCGCGAGGTCGCGCTCGAAGGGCAGCAGCGCGAGGCCGGGCACGAACTCGAGCAGGCCCGCGATCTCCCGCACCACCGACGCGAAGCCCTGCACCCCGGTGTTCCACGCCACGCCGGGCACGAAGTAGATCACGCGCACCGCGGTCGAGTCGTCGGTCTCGCCGAGGTTCTGGACGACGGCGCCGGTCGCGACGAAGGGCGACAGGGCGAGATCGAAGGGCGCGAAGACGATGTTCTGCACCGAACGCTGGAGCGTCGCCGGAGAGGCGTCGGCGGGCAGAGCGACGAGGCAGGGCAGGGCGACCCACGCCGCCCACGCGCCGATGCGCACGCGATTCCTCTGCGATCCGATCATGCGGTCCCCCCGAAGCGAAACGGTACTCTCCGCCGCCCCGGAGCCGCCATGTCCTCGCCTGCGCTGCTCGTGGAGCCATCATGTCCTCGCCCGCGCTGCCCATCATCGCGATCGTGGGACGTCCCAACGTCGGGAAGTCGACGCTCTTCAACCGCTACGCCGGCTGGCGCAAGGCGCTGGTCGAGGATCGTCCGGGCGTCACCCGCGACCGCATCGCGTGCGAGGTCGAGGTCGAGGATCGCCGCGTACTGATCGTCGACACGGCGGGCCTCGATCCGGAAGCGGAGATCGGCCTGGCCTCGGCGGTGCAGGCCCAGGCCTGGTCGGCGATCCAGGACGCCGACGCGATCCTCTGGGTGACCGACGCCCAGGCGGGCGTGCTGCCCGACGACGAGGATCTCGCGCGCACGCTGCGCCGCACCGCGAAGCCGGTGACGCTCGCGGTGAACAAGGTCGACATCCCCGCGCACGCCGACCGCGTCGGCGAGTTCCACGGGCTCGGCTTCGAGCGCACGCGTGGCGTCTCAGCGGAGCACGGGCCGGGCGCGTGGGATGCGCTCGAAGAGCTCGTGGCGCTGCTGCCGGCCGCGGAAGGCGACGCGCCCGAGGAGGATCCGGGCCTGCGCATCGCCGTCGTCGGGCGGCCGAACGTGGGCAAGAGCTCGCTCGTGAACCGGCTCGCCGACGCCGAACGCGTCGTCGTGTCCGACGTGCCAGGCACCACGCGCGACGCGATCGACGTCGTGCTCGAACGCGACGGCCAGCGCTACACGCTGGTCGACACGGCGGGCCTGCGGCGGGTGGGGCGCCGTCACGAAGTGACCGAGCGGGTGAGCGCATTGATGACGGTGCGCGCGCTCGAAAGGGCGGACGTCGCGCTGCTCCTGATCGACGCCGACGAGGGCTTCACCGATCAGGACGCCCGCGTCGCGCGACTCACGCGCGACCGCGGCGTGCCGGCGCTCGTGCTCGCGAACAAGTGGGATCTGCTGCGCGGCAGCGAGCGCGCCGACGTCGTGCGCGACGGCATCGCGCGCGGCCTGCGCTTCATGCCCGACGCCCCGGTGCGCACGATCTCGGCGAAGAACGGGTCGGGCATCGATCCGCTCTTCGACGCCGTGCGCGCGCTGCACGAGACCGCGCAGCGTCGCATCCCGACCGCGCGGCTCAACGAGTGGCTCCAGGACGCGACGAGTCGCCACGAGCCCGCCATGGCGCAGCGGGGCTCGCGCAAGCGACCGCTGAAGTTCTTCTACGCCACCCAGACCGGGGTGCGCCCGCCGACGTTCCAGCTCTTCTGCACCGAGCCCAGCGCCGTCCAGCCGGCCTACAAGCGCTTCCTCGAGAACCGCCTGCGCGAGACCTTCGATCTCGCCGGGACGCCGGTGCGGCTCCAGCTCAAGGCGCGCTCGAAGAAGCGCGGAAAGCGGCGTCGATAGTTCGGCAGCCGGAGATCTCCCGCAGCAGGGGCTCCCTCGGAAAGCCGCACGCGGCTCGGGCGGAGCGGCGACGTCGCGATACACTCCGCGCGCTCCGGGCCAGCTGGCGCGGGGCCCAGGACGTTCCGCGCCCTCCGGGTGCGGAATCCGGAGGATCGATGGCGAGACGAGACCATGGTGCCGCCGCAGAGGCGCTCGGAGAGATCGAGAGCGTTTCCGACCGGCTCAGCGAGTGGCTCCAGGAGAATGTCCGTCTCGTGATCGGCGTGGTGGCCGCGGCGCTGATCGTCGCCGGCCTCGGATCCTGGGCGATCTCGTCTCGCGATACGGCCGAGCAGGAGGCTTCCTCCGACCTCGCGCGTACGCGCGACGACTATCTCTCGGCGATGGGCGCCGCACCGGGTGCGATCGACGTCCCCGAGCTGGCGAACCCGGAAGCCGCGGCCCAGATCCGCGCCGAATACGAGCAGCGCTTCGGCGAGGTGGCGGCCGAGCATCCCGGTACCGTCGCGGGGGCCCTGGCTTCGCTCGAGCGCGCACGCCTCGCGACCGAGGGCGGACGCACCGAGGAGGCAATCGCCGTCTACGAGAAAGCGCTCGCGGACGCGCCGTCCGGTGGGGCGATCCGGGGCATGATCCTCCAGCGCTGGGCCCAGCGCCTCGAAGACGAGGGACGCTGGGCAGAGGCGGCGGAGAAGCACGAACAGGCCGGCGGCATGGGAGACTTTCCGCTGCGCGGCTTCGCACTGGCCGACGCCGCGCGCTGTCGCGCGGAGGCCGGCGACGCCGCCGGCGCGCTCGCACTGTACGAGCGCATCGAGCGCGAGCTGCCGGATCTGACGCTGCCCGAGAGCGAACGCGCCCGGATCCACGAGCTGCGCGCGTCCGTCGCGTCCGCGGAGTAACCCCCAAGCTCGACGCCGGCTTGCGCGCACGAAGAGCACCTGGGCGGCGCTACGCGCGGATCCCGAGTGTGCCCGCGCATTCGGGTTC
>JAHEJV010000319.1 GCA_024638705.1 Deltaproteobacteria bacterium
GATGGGCGAAGACGGCACGCGCATCCAGGAGGCCGACTCGAACGCCGACGGCACGATCGACACCTGGATCACCACCGACGCCGAAGGCACCGTCCTGCGCAAGCAGGAAGATCGCAACGCCGACGGCCAGCCCGATCTGACCGCCTGGTTCGAGGGAGGCCGTCTCGCGCGCCTCGAACAGGACAGCGCCGGCAAGGGCTGCATCGACCTCGAGCAGCATTTCGACGCCGCCGAACAGGTGCGCGCCGAGTACCGCGACACGACCGGCGACTGCAGGATCGACACCTGGAGCTTCTTCGAGAGCACCCGGCTCGTGCGCCAGGGCCTCGACACGCGCGGCGCCGGACGCCCCGACGTCCTCAACCACATGAATGGCGACGGCAGCGTGAAGATCCAGGAAGTCGTGAGCGACGGTCGCAAGAGCCCCGACAAGAAGCTCTTCCTCACCGCCGAGGGCACCGTCACGGCCCAGTGCCTGATCGGACAGAGCACGGGGAAGCTCGACACGCGCGCCCTCGTGCGCGACGGCGTCGTCACCGAGGTGCTGATCGACACCACCGGCGACCGCTATGCCGACACCCGCCAGGTGCTCGACGGCGGCCAGCTCGTCCGCCTCGATGCCGACACCGACCAGGACCGACGTCCCGACGTCGTGCAGCACTTCGAAGGAGGCGCCCTCGCCTATCAGGACGAGGACAGCGACGGCGACGGCGTCGTCGATCAGCGCTTCCGCGGGACCGAGCCCGTCGACGTGCCCGAGGGCACGAAGATCTCCGGCGCGGGCTTCGGACGCCTCGACTGCGGCAGCTTCGACCGCTTCTGGCGCGAGCTCTGAACGACGAGCGGGGCTCCCTCCCGCCGACGCGTCCGGCCTAACGCAGCCAGCCCGGCAGACAGCCGGCCTTGCGACACTCCTCGGGCAGGACGTCGTTCAGATAGCGCGTCGCATCCTCTTCGAGGGCGTCGAGCTGCGCGAACTCGTGGCGGAGCTTCGAGCAGTTGACGACGTCCTGGATCCCGGCGTCGTCGCGGACCGTCACGTACCCGCCGCGATTGCAGTGGGTGACGTAGGGCTTCATCTTCTCGCGACGCTGTTGGATCTGGTCGATCCGCGCCCGCGCGTCGCGCTGCTTCTGCTTCCATGCCTGTGCCGCCGAGTCCACCGCGCGCTCGTCCGTCCACTGGCGATGACGCGCGATCGCCGCGCGTTCTTTCGACACGTTGGGGGCCTTGTGGATCACCACGTCGGGCTCGAAGGATTCCGCGTCGGGACACACGCCCTTCTGATCGGTGAAGATCGTCTTTCCGTCGGGCCCTGTGCAGCGGAAGAGCTCCGCGGAGGCCGGAGCCGCGAGCAGGAGAGCAGTCGCGATCGCGAGAGCGGGTTTCATGGGGTTCCCCCGGTAGGTGTCGTTCACTGGCGCCAAGGCTGCGGGACGCCGGCCCGATTCGCCTGATGGTCGAGCGCTTCCAGATCGCGCTCGAGTTGCGTGCGCCGCGCATCGAGGTGGGCGCGGTCTTCGCGGCCCAGGTTCGGGTGGTCGCGCAGATAGGCCTCGATGCGTTCGAGCGGATCAAGGTAGAGGCGGAAGCGGCTGCGCCACTCGTCGGGTCCGAGACCGCCGCGGATATTCGCGTTCGGCTCGAGGGTGATGACCCCCTTCGCGGCATCGACGCTGTAAACGTAGTTGTTGAAGAACGTCCCGCCGAGCAGCCCGATGTCCATCGACGGATTCACCGTCGTCGTGATGTTCTCCACGCGGGCGCCGCCGACCTGGATCGACCGCAGCTGCACGATCGGGCGCGCGACGATCCCGTTGGCCGTCGAAACCGTGACGTGGGGACCGTCGGTGCGCGCGCGGATTCCGAGTCGCTCTGCATAGGCGCTCGGCAGCGAGACCCCGCTCGCCCCGGTGTCGATCAGGAAGGGAACGCGCACGAGGTCGTTCACCACGGCCTCGACACGCATCAGCGTCCCCATGCGCACGAACGGAATCTCGATCTTTCCCGAGCGGACCGTGCGGCGCGAGGCCTGCGCCGCGGGGCCGGCACCCGCCCGGTTTCCCGAAGGCGAGCCCGAGTAGGAATGGACGCGTTCGACGCTCTTCTTCGCCGCGTTGCGGCGCGCCTCGGCGCGATGCGCCGCCGGCACGTTGTCGATGCGTTCGGTGAAATGCACGCGACCGCTGGCATCGGTCCAGCGGTAGATCTCCGCTTTCGCGCCGATGCCGAAGAGCAGAACGACGATCGCGATCGAGACGACGCGCGCAGAGCGCCGGCATCGGTTCATGGCGGACTCCCTGACTGTCTCATCGGCCGTTCGCGGTTGCGGATTGAGCCTGTGCGATCGGCCGGATTGCGCGCGAGATGCCGGTCGCCGAGCGCCCCCCGGCTATGCTTCCGCCACGATGTCGCAGGACGAACGCTGGCCCGACTTCTGCCGCCGGATCCTCACGTGCGGCGACCTCGAGACGAAGCTCGCTCCGGCGCCGGCCGCCTTGTCGACGGCACCCGTCGCCGCCGTGGTGCCGCCGGTGAACCGCCCCGCGCGCGACGCCCGCCTCGCCTTCACCTCCGGCGCCGATCGTCTGCCGCGTCCCGCGGCGCTCTGCGAAGCGTCCGCGCGAGCGGCCTGCCTGGCCCGCTTCGCGAACCACGAGTTGATGGCCGTCGAGCTCTTCGCGTGGGCGCTCCTGCGATGGCCCGAGCTGCCAGTCGCCCTCCGCGAGGGATGGCTCGCGGTGCTCGCCGACGAGCAGCGGCATTGTCGTCTCTACGTCGCGCGGCTGGCCGCCCACGAAAGCGACCTCGGCGAGCACCCGCGCTCCGACTACTTCTGGCGTCACGCCGACACACTCGCCGACGCACCCCACGGTCCGCGCGCCTTCCTGTCGGTGATGGGCCTGACCCTCGAGCAGGCGAACCTCGATTTCACCGGGCTCTACGCGCAGGCGTTCCGCGCGGGCGGCGACGACGCGAGCGCCGCGGTGTGCGAGCGCGTCCACGAGGACGAGGTCGGCCACGTCGCGATGGCGGCGCGCTGGTTGCGGCGGTTGTCCGGCGACGACGGGAACGCAAAGGGCGATCTCGACGCATACCTCGAGACGGTCCCCTTCCCGTTCGGTCCCCACCGTGCGAAGGGACGCCGCTTCGACGCGGAGGCGCGGCGCCGCGCCGGGCTTTCCGAACGATTCATCGAGGAGGTCGAACGCGCTCGATCGAAAGCGGGCGGTGGATGAGACGCGGTCGCGAGCGAACCGGCTCGAGATGACGCAATTGCGGTTGCGACCGAATGTCGGGGAGGAGGAGCCGGGCGGTTCGCGCGTCGCGGCGGCACTGGCCGTCGCGCAGCTCTGGCGCCTGCTCTTTCCGCGCGACGCCGAGTGGCCGGACGCCGAGCCTCCTGCATGGCCAGACGCCTTCGGCGATTCCGAGGGCGCCGCGTTCGCGTGGCTGCCCGACGTGGGACTGTGCGCCTGGTGGAACGACGCCGCGAGTGCAGCGGAGGCGGCGGAGCACGGCCTCGCTCTGTGTGGCCCGGATCCGGAGGTGGTCGCGCGCGTGCACGACAAGGCGTTTGCCGCGCGCACCTGCGTCGCCGAACGCATCGGCCCGCGCGAGCTTCGCGAGTGTGTATGTGTCTTCGAACCCAACGACCTCGAGGACGCCGACGGATTCCTCGCTTCTCTTCGCCGCGAGCTGAACGACTGGCCGGAGGGCTTCGCGCGAGCCGCGACGCTGAAGCCGCGCCTCGGCACGAGCGGCCGCGGGCGCGTGCGCGCCGACGATCCGAGCCACACCGATCTGCCCGGCGCCCTGCCCCGCCTCGCCGCGCGCGGTGGCGCGGTGCTCGAGCCGTGGCTCGAACGCACGGCCGACTACTCCACCCAGTTCCACATCGCGCGCGACGGGACGCTCACGCTGCTCGGGACGCTCTCTCTCGTCGTCTCGCCATCCGGGGTCTACCGCGGGCACCGCGGCGAGCTCGATCATCGCGGTCGCGTCGTCTGCGGCGCGGGACTCGACGATCGGCTCATCGATGCCGCCGCAGAAGTCGCGCGCGCCGCGTACGCCGAGGGCTATTTCGGTCCGTGTGGCGTCGATGCGTTCGTCTTCCGCCGGGACGGCGAAGAAGTGCTGCGTCCGGTCGTCGAGTTCAACGCGCGCTTCACGACCGGCACGGTGCTCCTCGGACTGCTGCACCGCGTCCGCACGTGGTTGGAAGCGATGTTTCCGGGCGAACCCGGCGGACGGCGCGCGATCGCGTTCGGACTCGATGGGGCGCACGACGCCCCGCTCGACGCAGATGCCGCTCTCGAGATCGGCACGCGGGGCGCCCGATTGTCGATCTTTCGCGGCGCGCTGCTGGACGCAGGCAACTAGAACGCAGTTTGGGTTTGACTTGCCGCCCGACGCAGGAGAACGGGCGTTAGACGGCGTTCCGCCCGATTCCAACCCAGCGAATACCTACCGCAGCCCTCCGTCATAAGCCGCCGAGGGCCGCGGTCCCGCGACCGGGCGCCTCGCAAGAGATGGAGGACCGACATGATCCGAACCGAATCCCGCGTCGCGCAAACGGACGCCAACGCCTGGCTGACCGGAAGCGTCGCCACGTTGGCCGCCATCCTGGGGATGGTCTTCTTCACTGCCGCCCCGGCACAGGCCGACCACGAGGAAGGCGCGTTCGCCAGCCACCTCGGCCGCGTCGCGGCGTCCCACTTCCTGCTCGCGGGCGATCTGATCTTCGGGCACGCCCCGGTCGTGGAAGTCCACCACTACCGGGAGCCGCGCTACGAGCGACGCCATCGCCACTACGATGGATGCGGACACGGCTACCACGGTCGGAAGCATCACTACGAGCACCACGCGCGCAAGCATCACTACAAGCACCATCGCAAGCACCACTGGAAGCACCACAAGCGGCACGGTCACCACGGTCGACACCACGCCCGGCACAGCGGGCATCGCGGTCACCGCGACCACGATGACTACGACCGGGGCCGACGCCATCGCGTGTCGCGGCACGACAGCTACGACGTCGGACACCGCGGGGGCCGTCACTAGCCACGCCCTGCTCCACTGAAACCGGGGCCCGGATCGGCAACGATCCGGGCCCCTTTTCGTTTCGCGCGCCGCTCGTCGTTTCGAGGTGGCCGGTGGCCGGCCACTGGCCGGCCGCGGCCAGCGATCCGTTCGCCTAACTCACGCTCGCGCGCCCGAGAACGGCATGCGGATTGCTCTCCCTTTCCCTCCCCGCGAACCCCAAGGGAAAGGACTCCATGCCCATCACCAGCCTGCTCTGGATCGGACCCGCGCGCAGCTTCCCCGCCGACCTCGCCTCCGACCCGCGTCTCGACATCCTGTGGGAGGACCGCTGCCCC
>JAHEJV010000320.1 GCA_024638705.1 Deltaproteobacteria bacterium
CGATCACGAGCGGGCCACCCGACGACTGCGACCGCGCCTGGGCGGCGTTGGCGAAATAGCGCTGCACCGGGGCATAGGGCGCGTTGCGCTCGATCATCCCGCGGAAGTCGAAGTCGCCGGGGAGGACGCGGTCGACGAAAACCGGGGGACGGGCAGGGCGCGAGTCCGGGGCGGTGTGGGGGAGAGCGGAGGCCAAGAGACGCTCGGGTTCTGGGCGGGAAACGACGGGCTCGATTCTACGCGATCGGGTCACGGACGGCGGAGCCGGCCTCCGAGCGGGCCGTGGGGTGAATTCGTGAGCCAGGCGAACAATTCGGTTGCATCTCGATGGGGATCCCCCTCAGAGTGTTCGGCCGGGGAGGGGAATCTTGAGAAGGAGTTCCCGTGGCCCGCCGTTTCTCGCTCGCCCTTGCCCTCGTTTCGCTCCTTTCGATTCCTGCCCAGGCCGTCGTGATCCACGACGAGGGCATCGACGGAGACCTCTCCGGCGTCTTCGCGACCCCCGATCCCCTCGCCGTCGCCGCCGGCGCGAACACGATCGTGGCCGAGATGGGCGCGAACGGGGAAACCGGGGCGACGAACGGCAACGACGCCGACTACTTCAGCATCGTGCTGGGCGCCGGCCAGTCGATCACCGCGATCAACGTCGACGCGTACACCTTCTCGCCCGGTGACCCCAACGTCAGCTTCTTCGGATACACGAGCGGATCCGGGTTCTCCGGTCAGGGCGGCGGCGACATCGACGGCAACGTCCTGTTCAACGCCGCCTCGGGAAACGTGCTTCCCCTTCTGGCAGGCGGTCCACTCGGCACCGGTACGTGGTCGTTCTGGGTCCAGGAGACTTCGGCCAACGTCGTCGACTATCAGCTCACCTTCACGGTCGTGCCCGAACCCTCCACGGCGGCGCTGCTGATGCTCGGCCTCGGCGGTCTCGCGATTCGCCGGGTCCGGAGCTCGCGGGGCCGACGTTCGGTCATTCGTCCCTGATTTCAGGGGAACCGTGGCGGAAGCGGACGGGAATCGAACCCGCCGGGAACGCGTCGCCGCGCTCCCCATTGGATTTGAAGTCCAAGCCCGGCACCAGCTCGGGGAACGCTTCCGCGGAATCAGGACTGTAGCCGCTCTCGCGGTGGGGACCGGCTAGCGGGATCCCACGGATCCGGCGAGGTCGGGAGACCTCCTGCTCAGCGATCGCACTGCCCGTCGGGTCGGAAGCCCGCCGCCACCGCCGCCTCCCGCGTCTCGAACACCACCGTGCAGTTCTTGCAGTTGTAATGGTGGCACCAGGGCCCGTGGAACACCTTGGAGCGCCGGTTGCCGTGATAGGTGACGTCGCCTTCGGCGCGCGCCTCGCTGCGATCCGGCCGCGCGCGCACCACCCAGGGCGGCGACGGGTCGTGCAGCGACCACAGGCCCACGCCCGCCGCGCGCGCGGCAAGTTCGGCGGCGGCGAGCGTCTCGTCGTCGGAATACTTCACGAAGTGCCACGCGAGCCCGCTCTCCACCATGTCGAGTGAAGTGTCGACGCCGTGCACGAAGACGCGCCCGACCGTGCGCCCGTAGCGATCGAGCTCCTTCACGCGCACCGTCACGTCCTGCTTCAGCACGAGCGAGGCGAGGTGGCTCTTCGCCTTGCGGCTGAAATCGCGACCGCGCTCGGGGGCGTCGATGCCTTCGAGGCGCACCGAAATCGGCTCCTCGCCGCGCAGCACCGTGATCGTGTCGCCGTCGGCGACCTTCACGCAGCGGCCGGTGAAGGTCTCCGGTTCGTCGGCGAGCGCGGCGCAGGCTGCGAGCCAGACGATCGCGACGATCACGGCCGGGAGACGGGACTTCCGCGGCATCACGGCGTCGAAGGTAGTTGGCTCGCTCGCCCGGCGCTCCGTCGCGGAGCGCGCCGCGCGATTCAGTCTGCGAGCGCCGCGCCGAAGCCCGACTGGTCGTGGGCGCCGTCGAAGATCGCGTCCGGTGTCGTGTCGAGCGCCGGCCCGCCGCCCGAGAAGAAGAAGACGCTGCCGACGTCGAACCCTTCGTCGGTCGCGTTGCCGTCGGCGTCGTCGAAGGGCGCGCCGATCAGGATGTCGCGGCCGCCGCCGTCGAGGTCGCCCGGTCCCGCGAGAGCGGAGCCGAACTCGGCGCCGGCTTCCGGGCCGTCGAAGGTCAGGTCGGGCGTCGCGTCGACGGCCGCGCCGCCGAGGTAGAGGTAGGCGCGGCCGGCTTCGGTCCGGCCGCCGGGGGATTCGAGCGGCGCGCCGACGAGGAAGTCGCGTTCGCCGTCGCCGTCGACGTCCCGGGCGCGGCCCACCGCCCCGCCGAACGCGCCGCCGTCTTCGCTTCCCGAGAGCACGAGGTCGGGCACCGCGTCGGGCGTGGCGCTGCCGAAGAAGACGACGGCTTCGCCGCGGTCGGCGCCGGCGCCCGCGCCGGCATCGTGGAAGGGCGCGCCGACGAGGAGGTCGTGAACGCCATCGTCGTTCACGTCGAGCACGGGGGCGATCGCGCTGCCGAACTCGGCGCCGTCCTCGTCCCCGGTGAGCGTGAGGTCGGGCGTCGCGTCGAGCGCGGTCCCGCCGTAGAAGACGAACACGCGGCCGCGGTCGGCGAACTCGTCGGTCGTGTTTCCGTCGCCGTCGTCGAAGGGCGCGCCGATCGCGATGTCGCTCGCGCCGCCGGCATTGAGATCGCCGGCCGAAGACACGACGCGGCCGAACTCGCCGCCGTCTTCGCTTCCGGTGAAGATCACGTTGGGGCTCGTCCGCGGCGGATCGCTGCCGAAGAAGAAGAAGGCGCGACCGCGGTCCACGCCTTCGTCGGTGGCGTTGCCGTCGCCGTCGTCGAGCGGGGCGCCGACGAGGAAGTCGCCGAAGCCGTCGCCGTCCGTGTCGCGCACGCGCGCGACGCTGGTGCCGAACAGACCCCCGTCCTCGACGCCGGAGAGAATGACGTCGGGGTTCGCGTCCATGCCCGTGCCGCCGAAGAACACGAAAGCGCGGCCGCGGTCGATTCCGTCGTCGGTGGCATTGCCGTCCGCGTCGTCGAAGGGCGCGCCGACGAGGAGGTCGGGTGCGCCGCGACCGTTCACGTCTCCGGGGAAGGCGACCGACGCGCCGAAGCGCGCGCCGTCCTCCTGACCGAAGATCGTGAGGTCGGGCGTAGCGGGGAGCCCGGCGGCGCTGCCGAAGTACACCTCCACCGCGCCGCGCTCCGACCCGATCGCGCCGGCGCCGTCGTCGAAGGGCGCGCCGATCACGAGGTCGGCGAAGCCGTCGCCATCGAGATCGGTGGGCGGCGGTGTGTTCAGCAGGATGAAGAAGAAATCGTCGTCGTCGTCGTCGTGACAGGCGACGAAGCCGAGCAGGATCGGGAGGAGCAGCAGGAATCGGGCGGGTCTCATCGCGGCGTACATCTCCTAGAGGCGGTAGATCCGCTTCACGTTCTCCCCGAGCACCTTGCGCCGCGTCTTCTCGCCGAGCGGCTCGATGAAGCGCTCGAGCGCGTGCGCCCAGGCGCCGGGATGATCGGGGTGGGGGTAGTCGGTCGCCCACATGAAGCAGTCGGCGCCGACCGGATCGATCGTGTAGGCGGCGATCTTCTCGTCCGGGTCGCCGGAGATGAAGCACTGGCGGCGGAAGATCTCGGAGGGCGGGTGCTGCAAGGCGACGCCCGTCGCCGAGATCGTCTCGAACACCGCGTCCATGCGATCGAGGAACGACCCCACCCAGCCGCAGCCCACTTCGAGCACGCCGAGACGCAGCTGCGGGAACCGCTCGAGCGCGCCCATCGTGAACATCGAGAGGAAGGCCTGCTGCGATCCCTGGCGTCCCATCACGTTGTAGAAGAATTCGCGCTCGCGTCCCATGTGACGGAAGCGCGCCGGAATCGCGAACTTCGGCTCGTAGGTGGGATGGATCGCGAGGGGGACGTCGAGCTCGCACGCCTTCGCGAAGAGGACGTCGTGGTCGGGATGGCCGTGGGGCTTGCGGGTGTGGGTGAAGGGCGCGACCCAGCCCCCGCGGCATCCGTCGGCGACGGCGCGTTCGAGCTCTTCGGCCGCGGCTTCCGGGTCGAGCAGCGTCAGGTGTGCCGTCGCGACGAGGCGTCCGCCGGAATCGCGGCAGAAATCGGCGATCCAGCGGTTGTAGGCGCGGGTGTAGGCGACGCTGATCTCGGGATCTTCGACTTCGCACTCCCACAGCAGGCCGATCGTCGGATAGAGCACGGTGAGCTCGAGGTTCTCGCGATCGAGGAGATCGATGCGTTCCCCCGGGTCGCCCGCGCCGTAGGGAATGTGATCCATGTAGCGGCGATCGGGTCCGCGCTTCACGTTCGTCTCTCCCATCGCACCGAGCAGGCCGAGCACGCCTTTCGTGGTGCGCTGGGACGGACGTCCGTCGAGCTCCAGGTATTCGAGCCCTTCGTCATCGGTGCGGATGCGCAGCGCGCGGTCGCGATGGCGCGCTTCGAGATAGTCCTCCCACAAAGTGGCGGGCTCGAGCACGTGTCCATCGGCGTCGACGGTGCCGTCGTGGGGGAAGCGGATGATTTCGTAGGCCATGTCGAAGACTCCTCGGCGTCATTCTAGGCGCGGAAGGGTTGTCGCGTGGCGTCGTCGGGGTAACTTCCCGCTCGGTGAGCGCCTACACGTTGAGCGATGTCGCCCGCATCTGTGGGGTGTCGCAGCGGCGCGTGCGTTATTGGGAACGCACTGCGCTCATTGGCGTCGTGCCCCGTGCCGGAACAGGCGAACGGGCCGACGACGCCGCAGAGCCGTCATTCGATTTCCGCGACCTCGTCACCGTCCGGCGCATCCTCGATCTCCTCGATCAGGGCGTCCCGCTGCGGCGCATCCGCAAGAGCGCCGACGCGGTGCGCGAGCGCTTTCCCGAGCTGGAGCCGCTGCCGGGCTTTCGCACCTGGCGCGATTCGCCGCGCATGCTCCTGCACCACGAGGGCGCGTGGATGGAGCCCGACGGTCAGCTCGTGCTCGGTTTCGTGCCCGAGCGCGGTGAGGGCGCCGTCGCGCCACTCGCCGAACACCCGGGCATCGAGGACGCGGTGATGGCCGCGCGCGCCTGGTTCGAGCGCGGCTGCGAGCTCGACGTCGAGCGCAGCACCTGGGACGAGGCCGACGCCTGCTACCGCCGCGCGATCTCCCTCGACCCGGGCTACGCCGACGCCTGGTGCAATCTCGGCTCCCTGCTCTTCAACCGTGGCCGCCGCGATGAGGCGCGCCATCACTTCGCGCGCGCCGTCGAGTGCGCGCCGCGCCACGTCGAGGCGCACCTCAATCTCGGCACGCTCTGCGAGGACGAGGGGCACGACGATCGCGCGCTCGCCCACTACCGCCAGTCGCTGGAGAGCGATCCGCTCTTTCCCGG
>JAHEJV010000321.1 GCA_024638705.1 Deltaproteobacteria bacterium
AAAGGCGACCTCCGCCGCCCCTGACGCCTAGATCCCCCGAATCGTCGAGCCCGTGCGCATGAAGAACACCGCGCACGAAGGCCACCCCGCCACTCGACGCCCCCTCCGTACATCCATCACTCAGGATCCCCACCCCTCCGGCCGATCCTTTCCGTGAAGATCGGTTCGAGATCCGACCCCGGGAGGCGCGGCCCCGCGTCCGCTCCCGCGCTCGGTCGCGTCGGGAACCCGTCATCGCGTCCTGCGATCGTCGGGAAACCGACTCGTGCCGCCCTTGCCGCCATCCGACGCGGCGTCCCGGCTGCGCATCCCCCTGCGTACCAGCCGCGCGCAACGACACGCGAATAGTTCAACGATCCCGGACACCTGGCCGGCCGCCTGCGCCCGGGCGCGGGTCCCGCCGGCAGCGCCGCGGAACGTCACCGGCAGCCGCGATCCGTTTGGCACAGCCCGTGCTTTGTCTCGCAGTCGACGCGCAAGGGGTGGGCAGCCGCACCGCCGACGAGCGCGAACGAGATCAAAAGGGAGACCTGAATGGAAGTCCTTCTTCGCGAGGCCAAGGAAAAGCACGACGAGATTCCGTCGAACCTCAAGGAACAGATCGTGCTCGAGCACGCGCCTCTGATCCGATACATCGTGAACCGGATCGCCGTGCGCCTGCCCTCGCACATCGATCTCGACGACCTGCACAACACGGGCGTCATCGGCCTGATGGACGCGATCGAGAAGTACGACCCCGAGAAGAACTGCAAGTTCAAGACCTACGCAGAGTTCCGCATCAAGGGCGCGATCCTCGACCAGCTGCGATCGCTCGACTGGGTGCCGCGCAGCGTGCGCCAGAAGAGCCGCCGCCTCGAGCGCGCGTACGGCGAAGTCGAGCAGCGCCTAGGCCGCACCGCGAGCGAGGAAGAGGTGGCCGACTCTCTCGGTCTCCAGATCGAGAAGTTCCACGAGCTGTTGAACCAGGTGCGCGGCATCTCGCTCGTCAACCTGGAAGAGATCCGCGGCACGAACTCGGACGGCGACCGCGCCGGCACCTTCGCCGACATCGTCGAGGACGTGAACTCGGAGAACCCCTTCGCCTCGCTCAAGCTGACCGAGACGAAGCACGTCATCGCCGAGACGATCGCGAGTCTGCCCGAGAAGGAGCGCCTCGTGATCTCGCTCTACTACTACGAAGATCTCAACATGAAGGAGATCGGCGGGATCCTCGGCATCACCGAATCGCGCGTGTGCCAGATCCACACGAAGTCCGTGCTTCGCCTGCGCGCGAAGCTCAAGAGCATGCTCGAGCGCTAGTCCGCTCTCGGAGTCCGCAGCGGCTTCGGCCTCTGTCTCCGCCCGGTATCGTCGATCAGGCACGACGACACCGGGCGGTTCTGCGTCCGGGCCCCGCTCGGCCCAGTCAGTCTCCGCCCGCGTCGTGCTCGATGCAGCGCACGAGGGCGACGGTGATGTTGTCCTCGCCACCCCGCGAGTTCGCGAGATCGACGAGTCGCGCACACCCCTCGTCGAGGACGGACTCGGCCGAGACCAGCGCGGCGATCTCCGCATCGGTGGCGTGGTTCGTGAGCCCGTCGGAGCAGAGCACGAGCACGTCGCCCGCCACCGGCGTCAGCTCGGCGAGGTCGGCATCGACGCGTCGGCGCACGCCGAGAGCGCGGGTGAGCACGTGACGGTGCGGATGATCGTGCGCCGCGTCGGGAGAGATCTCCTGACGCCGCACGAGCTCGGCGACCAGCGAGTGGTCGTCGGTGAGCTGGCGGATGCGGCCCGCGCGAATGAGATAGGCGCGGCTGTCCCCGACGTGGGCGAGCGCGATCCGCCCGGCGCCCGCGAGCACGGCGACCAGGGTCGTGCCCATGCCCGCCAGCTCGGGCTTCGCGTCGGCGGCGTCGAAGATCTGCCGGTTCGCCCAGGCGACGCAGTAGCGGAGTTTCTCCGTCAGCGTCGCGTCGTTCTCGCGCACCTTCTGGAGCGCTTCGACGGTGCTCTTCGCGGCGAGCTGGCTGGCGACCTGACCGGCGACGTGGCCGCCCATGCCGTCCGCGACGAGGAAGAGCCCGAGCGATCCTGCCAGGGCGTAGGAGTCCTCGTTCGCGCTCCTGCGTAGACCGACATCGGAGCGGGCGGCGGCTTCGAGCTTCATCCGGAAGAGCCTCGGCCCCCGAGGGCTCGGGGACGGTGGGGGGTCCTCGCTCCATCGGAGCACTCGTCGCGCCGCTTGACCCTTCGCGACGGCCGGATTCGCGCGGGAGCGGGAAACTCCGACGACGATCGACGGCCCGGCGCTGGACGCGGACGGCGAAAAACCATTCAATGCCAGCGGATCCACCGTCGATAGGATGGTGCGAGGCAAGAACGGCGCGTCTGCGCGCGCCACCGGGGGGACTCATGCCCAAGACCCTGCTCTTGGCGGACGACAGCGTCACGATCCAGAAAGTCGTGGGGATCAGCTTCGCCAGCGAAGACATCGAGATCACCACGGTCGACAACGGCGACGCCGCCGTCGCGAAGGCTCGCGAACTCGTTCCCGACGTGATCCTCGCCGACGTCGTGATGCCGGGCCTCTCCGGCTACGAGGTGTGCGAGGCGATCAGGGCCGAGCCGAGCCTGCGACACATTCCGGTGTTGCTGCTCACCGGAACCTTCGAAGCGTTCGACGAGGCACGCGCCGCGGCCGCGGGCGCCGCCGGCCACGTGTCGAAGCCCTTCGAGGCCCAGACCCTCGTCGACCGCGTGCACGAACTCCTCGAGGCGGCGCCGCAACCCGAAGCCGCGCCGGAAGCGGCTCCGGGGGTCGCCACGCCCTCTGCCGCGCCGGCCGAGACCGCCGCTCCCGAAGATCCCGGCGCCACCACGGACGCCTTCGACTTCTTCTCCGACGACGACGCTCCCGTCGAGGCGAGCGCGGTCGCCGACGCGTCGCTCGATCTCGAGGAGCCCGAGGGCGCGTTCGCCTTCGGCGACGACGACTTCGACGACGCGATCTCCGCCGAGCCGGCGCCGGACCACACGGTCGCGATCGTGTCCGAGACGCCCGCCGCGACGTCCGAGCCCGACGCCCTCGACTTCTCGTTCGAAGACTCGGGCCCGGATCCGCTCGACGCGCCGATGAACCCGTCCGACCTCGGCCACACCACACTGCTCGACCCCGCCGCGGGCGCCGATCTCGACGTCTCCTCTTCCGATCTCGCCGTCGATCCCGACCTCGCCGCGGGGTCCGCTGCGGACGAAGCGCCCGCGACGCCCGAGCCCGTCGAGACGCCGCAGGAGGTCGCGAGGCCCGCGGCGTTCGCCGAAGTCGAGGCCGTGTCCGCGACCCCGGAAGAGGCCGAAGCGATCGACGTCTCCTCGAGTGATTTCGAGTTCGGGAGCGCCGACGCGGTGCCGGACGCCCTGCCGATCGCCGCCCCCGAGCCGGCGGGCGAGGTCTCCCTCGAAGCGCCGCCGCTTCCGGAGCCGCCCGCTGTTCCGGCGCCGCCGCCGATTCCGGAGCCGCCCGCAGCTCCGGAGCCGCCGCCAGTCCCGGAGCCCGCTCCGGTCGTCGGCCTGCCCCAGGACCCGGTGATGGACGCGCTCTCGCGCGCCGCGACGCCGTCCGGGAACCCGGTCGCGCGGCCCTTCGGCGCGCAGGTCGAAGCGCCCGATCCCGCCTCGCTCGAGCCGACGCCAGATCCCGAAGACACGATGTCGCGCGGGCCCTCGGTCCTGCCGGTCGTTCCGATGGACGAGGCGCCGATGACCGCCGAGGCGTTCGAGGCCGAGCCGATGGAAGCCCTGCCGCTCGACGACGAGGTTGCATCGGACTTGCCGATGGCCGAGGCCGTCTCTGCGGAAGCGATCGATCTCCCGACGTCGGGCCCCGAAGCCGACGCGGTCTGGGGCGCGCCTGCGCCGGTCGCGTCCGATGCCACCGCCTCGGATGCCGAAGCGCCCGTTTCGGCGGACACCTTGTCCCCGGCAATGCGCGAGGAGCTGCGCGACACGCTCGAGAAGATCGCCTGGGACGCGTTCGGCCAGGTGACGGAGAAGGTGGTCCGCGAAGCGATCGAGAAGATCGAGCGCGCCGCCTGGGAAGTCGTGCCGAAGCTCGCCGAGACGCTGATCCAGGAAGAGATCCGGCGTCTGAAGGGCGGCAACGACCCGAGCTAGGACGCAGACCCGAGATCGGGTTCCGGGCCACCGGACGCTGCCACCACCGGGGCCGCGGTTCGACTCCGCTCGCCCGCGGCTCGCTCGCGCGCGGCTTCGCCGCGAACGGGGCTGACGTCCAAGCTCCCGGCCCCGCTGACGAAAGCTCCCCATCCCGGGCCGAGTGCGGCTACTCTGGGCAACGATGCCCGTTCCGGTGGAGTTGCCCCCGATCCACAGCTGGCACGCGCTCCTCGACGCGGCCCTCGCGGCAGACTTGGGCCCGGGCGACGTCACCACGCGCATCGTGGTCGCCCCGGACGCGATCGGACACGGCGTCCTCGAAGCGCGGCAGGACCTCGTCGTCTGCGGCCTGGCGGTCGCCGAGGCCGTCTTCCACGCCGTCGACTCCGCGCTCGCGATGACGACGCGCTTCTCGGACGGCGATGCGGTGGCCGCCGGCACGGTGATCGCCGACGTCCACGGTCCCCTGCGCGGGCTCCTCACCGGCGAGCGCACCGCGCTCAACTTCCTGATGCGCATGTGTGGCGTCGCCACGCTCTCGCGGCGTTATGTCGAGGCCGTCGCCGGAACCGGCGCCGAGATCGTCGACACGCGCAAGACGCTGCCCGGCTGGCGGGCGCTCGACAAGTACGCCGTCGCGACCGGCGGCGCGACGAACCACCGCGTCGGTCTCTACGACGGCATCCTGCTCAAGGACAACCACATCGCGATCGCCGGCGGCGTCGTGCCGGCGGTGAAGTCCGCTCTCGCCCACGCGCCGGCCGGACTGCGCGTGCAGGTCGAGGTGGAGAGCGAGGCCGACGCCGTCGCCGCGGTCGAAGCCGGCGCCGACTTCCTGCTCCTCGACAACTGCACGCCGGCAGCGATGCGCGCGATCGTCGAACGCCTCGAAGGCCGCGCGCTGCTCGAAGCGAGCGGCGGAATCCATCTGGAGAACGTCCGCGAAGTCGCCGAGGCGGGCGTCGGCCGCATCTCGATCGGTGCACTCACCCACTCCGCTCCCGCCGCCGATCTCGCCCTCGAGATCGCCGCGGTGGAGGATCCCTCGGGAGGGGATCCAGCCGGCAGGGCGACGACGTGAGCGCTGGGCCGGCGCGCGTGCTCGACGCACTCCGCAGCAGCGGAGGCCGGCCCTGCTCCGGGGAAGCCCTGTCCCGCGAACACGGAATCTCCCGCGCGCAGGTCTGGAAGGACGTCGAGACCCTGCGCGC
>JAHEJV010000322.1 GCA_024638705.1 Deltaproteobacteria bacterium
ATCGCCTGGAAGACGAGCAGCACCGCGTGATGGTCGCGCGCGTAGAGCATGCGCTGGAGGTCGTTGAGGTGGTCCACCTGGTCCGCGAGCTTGCGCACGAGCTTCTTCTTCCCCGGCGTCCCGTCCGGCGGTTTCGTCGCGGCGTCGGCGAGGACGAAGGAGCCGTCGAAGGGGACCAGATAGGGCGAGTCGAGCGGAGACGTCATGGCGCCGGATTCTTGCAGCTCGGGCGCCGCCTGGCCCGGATCCGGTCATGCTCTGGGGCGCAATCCCCGATTCCCAAGAGCGCACCACCCCCGTACACTGCGCGAGGAGGCAGCGAACCCCAGTGCTCCACGACAAGCTGACGAGCGAGATCCGGGAGGGTCCGAAGGGCCCGAAAGTAGGGGCCTTCTTCGACGTCGACCGGACGCTGCTGGCCGGCTTCTCGGCGGTGTCCTTCCTGCGCGAGCGCATCACCAGCGGACGCGCCGGGCCGACCGAGCTGGCGCAGGGCCTGCTCGGCACGCTGTCGTTCGCGATGGGGCGCACCGGGTTCTCCGGCTTCGTCGCCGCCCACACCCAGGCCTATCGCGGCATCCCCGAGAGGTCGCTCGACGAGCTGGGCCAGGAGGTGTTCGACAAACATCTCGCGACGGAGATCTTCCCCGAGTCGCGCGCGCTGGTGCGCGCGCATCGCGAGGCCGGACACACCGTGGCGGTCGTGTCGTCGGCGACGCCCTACCAGGTGAATCCGGTCGCGCGCGACCTCGGCATCGAGCACGTGCTGTGCACGCGCCTCGAATCGGAGGACGGCATCCTCACCGGCGGCGTCGTGCATCCCACCTGTTTCGGTCGCGGCAAGCTGCTCGCGGCGGGCGATCTCGCCGACGAGATCGGCGTCGACCTCGACCAGAGCTACTTCTACTCGGACAGCGCCGACGATCTGCCCCTGATGGAGAACGTCGGCTTCCCGCGCCCGACCAACCCCGACGCCACGCTCGCCCAGATCGCGAAGGAGCGACGCTGGCCCGTGCAGCGCTTCACCAGCCGCGGCCGTCCCGACCTCGAGCAGATCGCGCGCACCGCGCTCGCCTACGGCAGCCTGATCCCGTCGGCGATCGCCGGCGCGGCGGTCGGCCTCGTCAACCGCTCGCAGCGCGAGGCGACCAACATGGCCGGCTCGTTGTGGGGCGACCTCGCCACCTCGCTCGCCGGCGTCGACCTGCGCGTCGAGGGCGAAGAGCATCTCTGGTCGCACCGGCCCGCGGTGTTCATCTTCAATCACCAGAGCGGCCTCGACGCGCCGCTGATGCTGAAGATGGTGCGCCGCGACGCGACCGGCGTCGCGAAGAAGGAGATCCTGAGCAACCCGATCTTCGGCCCGCTCTTCGCGGCCGGCGGCGCCGTGTTCGTGGACCGCGCCGATTCGAGGAAGGCGATCGAAGCGCTCAAGCCCGCCGTCGAGGCGCTCAAGCAGGGGCGCTCGCTGATCATCGCGCCGGAGGGCACGCGTCAGAAGACGCCGCGCCTCGGTCCGTTCAAGAAGGGCGCCTTCCACATGGCGATGCAGGCCGGCGTGCCGATCGTGCCCGTCGTGTTCCGCAACGTGCTCGACGCGCTGCCGAAGGACGCGCTCGTGATCAATCCGGCGACCGTCGAGGCCGTCGTGCTGCCGCCGATCGACACGAGCACGTGGACCGTCGAGTCGCTCGGCGAGCGGATCGAAGAGATCCGACGGCAGTACATCGAAGTGATCGAGGGATAGAGGGAGAGCGGGATGCAGCTACGCGTCGCGGTGTTGGGGGCGGGTTCCTGGGGCACCACGGTCGCGGCGCTCGCGTCGCAGAACGCGCCCACCGTGCTCTGGGCCCGGCGCTCGGAGGCGGCGCAAGAGATCAACGAGCAGCACACCAACGCGCGCTACCTGAAGCAGGCGAACCTCCCCAACGCCCTGCGCGCGACCGACTCGATCGAAGAGGCCGTCCGCGACGCAGACGTGCTCGTGATGGGCGTGCCTTCGCACAGCCTGCGCGAGACCCTCGCCGAGGCGAAGAAGTTCCTCCGCCCGTGGGTGCCGATCGTGAGCCTCGCCAAGGGGCTCGAGCAGGACAGCAAGCTGCGCATGACCGAGGTGATCCAGGACGTGATCCCCGACCACCCGACCGGCGCGCTCACCGGCCCGAACCTCGCGCGCGAGATCATGAGCGGCTTCGCGGCGGCGAGCGTCATCGCGATCGACGAGGCGCGCGTCGCGACGCAGCTCCAGGCTGTCTTCAACTCGGGCGTCTTCCGCGTCTATACCAACCCCGACGTGATCGGCTGCGAGCTCGGCGGCGCGCTGAAGAACGTGATCGCGATCGCGACCGGCATGGGCGACGGCATCGGCGTCGGCGACAACACGCGCTCGGCGGTGATCACCCGCGGCCTCGCCGAGATGACGCGCCTCGGCGTCGCCATGGGAGGCAGTGCGCCGACGTTCGCCGGCCTCGCCGGCATGGGCGACCTGATCGCCACCTGCGTCAGCCCGCAGAGCCGCAACCGCCACGTCGGCGAGCAGCTCGGCCGTGGCCGCACGATCGAGCAGATCATCGAGGAGATGCACATGGTCGCCGAGGGCGTGAAGACCTCGCGCGTCGTCCTCGAGCTGGCGGAGGCGAACGGCGTCGAGCTGCCGATCGCCACCGAGGTGTACGGCGTCGTGCACGAGGGCCACACCGCCCGGCAGGCCTATCGCGGCCTCACCCGGCGCAGTCCCGGCGCCGAGATGGACTCGGACTGAGCGTTTGGCACGACGGCTCCCCGTCCTCGCACTCGGTGGCTGCCTCGCTGTCCTCGCTCCCGCGCCTGCCCTCGCCGCCGAAGCGGCGAATGCCGGTCGGGTCCGCGTCTTCTACGACGGCGAGCCCTGCGATGGCGACGCGATCGACATCGAGGTCTTCGACCGCGCGGCGGAGGTCTGGGTTCCGCACCCCGACCACCCGCGCGTCCCCGTGCGCAGCTGCCGCGAAGAAGAGCCCGGCCGCCTGCTGAACGAGCTGCGCTGGCGCTGCGCCACGCCCGAGGGTGTCGCGCCGTGGCGGAACTTCCAGGTGTTCCGGCCCGGCGTGTTCTCGCGCTGCGCGAACGAGGAGATCCTCGAGCAGGAGCGTCAGCGGATTCGCGCCGCGCAGAGGAAGCGCCTCGAGCTGAAGCCCGAGGTCGGCGAGGCGGAGGCTCCGAAGCGCGACTAACGCGCGGAGACCTCGCGGCCGTGAGCCGGGTCACGGAAAGAGTGCGGAACGAAACGACACCGTGGGGCGTCATCACGAGTCGGACAATGGGGGGTGATCGTGGACAGTCGCAAGGATCTCGCGCTCGTGGTCGCATTGGTGGGGATGGCGCTCTTCGCCGTGCTCTGGATCGCCGAGCGCGGGAGCGCGCCGGGCGAGGGCACAGAGGAGGAGAAGCCGGTCGCCCTCGAAGCACAGGCCGTGGGTGTGATCGACGTCGCCCTCGACCGCGAGCGCCGCGCCCACATCGATCTCGTCTTCGACCGCGCCCTCGGCGACGATCTCGTCGGCGACACCCTCGAGAAGCCGCCCGTGCGCCTCACGCCGCACACGGGCGGCATCTGGTCGTGGCAGGCCGCCAACGTCCTGCGCTTCACCCCCACGAACCGGCTCGCCCCCGCCACGCGCTACACGCTGGAGCTCTTGCCGGGCCTGCTCGTGCCCGACGACATGACGCTCGTCGGCGAGCGCGTCTTCGAGGCGCAGACCGACGCCTTCCAGGTCGAACGCGTCCTCGCCCACGAAGAGCCCGAAGCCGACGGCGACCACACCGTCCGGCTGCGCGGCGAGCTGCGCTTCAACTATCCCGTCGCGCCGCGCGAGCTCGCGCCGCGGCTGTCGCTCGCCGATCCCGATGCGGAGGACGCGAAGAAGGTGGCTGTCGAGCTCGAGTCGCGCGGCGGAGCTTCGGTCGTCGGCTGGCGCAGCGCGCCGATCGAGAAGAGCCGCGCCGAGCGCACCCTCGTGCTGACGATCGCAGGCGACCTCACACCGGCCGAGGGGAACGTCCCGCTCGGCGCCGACGTCACCCACGCGCTGCCCCTCGGCTCGCGCGACGTGCTGGTCGTGCGCGGCGTGCGCGCGCGACCGGGCGAGCAGGAGTCGACGCTCGAGATCGACTTCTCCGCGGCCGTCGATGCGCAGCGCGTGCTCGAGCACCTGAAGATCGAGCCGCCCGTCGAGGTCTCGGCGCGCGGCTCGCGCAATCGCGTCACGTTGCGGGGTCCGCTGCGTCCCGAGCGCCGTTACACGATCACCGTCGGAGCCGGCCTGGTCGCGAACGACGGCGCGACGCTGGCGAAGGACCACCGCAGCGAGGTGCCGCTCGCGCCGCTGCCGCCGGCGATGGGCTTCCGCGGCGAAGGCATGTTCCTGCCCGCGCGCGGTGCGCGCCGCCTCGGCCTCGAGACGACCAACGTCGCGCGCGTGACGCTCACGATCGACCGCGTCTACCGCAACAACATCCTCTACCTCGTGCAACAGCAGGGGCACTCGCTGTGGCGGACGCGCGGCTACGGCCAGGTGTCCCACGTGTTCGGCGATCGCCTCCACGAGGAGAAGATCGAGATCGGCGGGCCGCGCAACGCGAGCCACACGACCGAGATCCGCATCGACGAGAAGCTCGGCGACCACGAGCCCGGCTTCTATCGCGTCGGCGTGCAGCGCGAGGGCACGTGGGAGATGGAGCAGCGCTGGCTGCTCGTCACCGACCTCGGCATCGTCGCGAAGCGCAGCGCGGAGGATCTGCTGGTGTGGGTGTCGTCCTTCGACACCCTCGCGCCGGTGGCGGGCGCGACCGTGCGCGTCGTCAGCGACCAGAACCAGCTCGTCGCGAAGGGGCGCACGAACGCGCAGGGGCTCCTGCACTTCCGCGATGCGCGCGAGCGCTTCGCCGAGCACCGCCCGGCCTACGTCGTCGTCGAGCGCGCCGGCGACTGGAGCTTCATCGCGCTCGATCGCGCCGCCGTCGAGACGGCTGGCCTCGACGTCGGCGGCGCGCCGACCTCCGCCGGCGGCTACGACGCCTATCTCTACGGCGAGCGCGATCTCTACCGTCCCGGCGAGACGGCGCGCGGAGTGGCGATCGTGCGCGACGCCGCGCTCGCCGTGCCGCCCGAGATGCCGATGCTGCTGCGCCACCGCGGTCCGCAGGGGCGTGAGCGCGGCACGCAGCGCCTAGCCCTCGACGACGCGGGCGCTACGCCCTTCGAGGTGCCACTCCCGGAGACCTCGCACACGGGGAGCCACGCGCTCGAGCTCGTGATCGGCGAAGACGTCGTCGGCCGCTACCGCTTCTCGGTCGAGGAGTTCGTGCCCGACCG
>JAHEJV010000323.1 GCA_024638705.1 Deltaproteobacteria bacterium
CGAAGTGCATCGGCTCGCCGAAGTGGAGGCGGTATTTCGTCGGCAGCGCGAAGCTCGCGCCGAAGGGGCCGAACCAGGGCATGCTGATCGTGATCGGGAACGAGGGCAGTCCCAGCGCCTTTCCGACCCCTTCCAGGTTCGCGAGGCCGGGCTGTTGCTCTTCGGCGCCGACGATGCCGACCGGCACGATCGGCGTGCCCGTCTCGAGGGCGAGGCGCATGAAGCCGCTGCCGAAGTTCTGCAGCTGGTAGCGCTTGTGGTAGGGCTTGTTCGCGCCGCGCGCGCCTTCGGGAAACACCATCACGCACTCGCCGGCATCGAGCATCGCGGTGCAGTTGCGCGGCGTCCCCGCCATCATGCCGGCGCGGCTCGCGAGTGTGCCCATGAAAGGCGTGCGCCAGAACATGAACTCCGCCATGCCACGGCACAGGCGCGGGGGCCGGGCTTCGAGCAGCATCGACATCGCGAGCATCGCGCCGTCGTAGCCGAACTGACCCGAATGATTGCTGATCAGCAGCACGCGCCCCTGCGGCACCGACTCGATGCCGAACGTGTCGACGCGGAAGTAGTAGCGATACATCAGCGCCGACGGCAGCAGCATGCGGCGCGCTGTCTCGGGATGGAAGCCGTAGCGATCGAACCCGTACTGGTTCAGTTGCAGGGGGGTTTCGCGCAGGCGCGCGGCCAGCTCGCGATCGAGCCGGCGCAACGGCGTCGGCAGCAGGCTCGGGCCGGGCGGCGCGTCCGCGTCGGACTGCGGCGCAGGGATTCCAGATCGCGTGGGCTTCGGGTCCATCGGGACAGGCTACCGAACGCGGCGTCCCCGGCACTGGCTCGCCGTGAGACCACCTAGTGCACCTCTTCGGCGCCCGCCGACAGGGTCATCGCAGCGCGTTGCGCGAGCTCGAGGACGCGATCGAGCAGCACGGTCGCCGTCCCGCTGAACTCGAAGCCGAGGAAGGCGCTCGTCGAGAGCTCCATGAACGGACCGGCGAGATCTTCGGGCTCGCGCGCGTGCGTGGTGGCCTCGTGGATCCGCGCGAAGAAGGCCTGCTGCTCGGGCTTGCCCTCCTGCTCCGCGAGGCGCTGCAGCGCGTCGAGGAGGGGAAGCAGCTCCTCACGCGCGAAGCCGGCGACGGTCGTCGATTCGTCCACGCGGCGACCCTAACCGATGCTCCGGGGCCGGCTGCTCGCGGCGTACGGGGCTTCCTGAGCTTCCGACCCGGGTGCATGGTCGGGAATCTGGGAGGTGGTTGTCCCGCAATCTCCGACGGGAGCTCGAGGCGATTCCCCTAGCGCGCCGGCCTCGTCCGCGCCCGGCGTCTCACGAGCCAGGCGAGCGCTGCGACCGTGACGCCGAGCCCCGGCAACGCAGCGGGCTCCGGCACGACCCGGAACTGTCGCATCATCTCGTGATCCTCGTGCTCGAGGATGTGGCAGTGATAGGCGTAGAGCCCCGTGTAGTCCTCGAAGCGCGCGATCACCCGCAGGATCTCGTTCGGGCCGACCATCGCCGTGTCCTTCCAACCGCTCTCCTCGGCCGGCGGCGCCTGGGGGCTCCCGTCCGGCACGATGTTCCCCATCGCATCCCGGGTGAAGCCGTCCCGATCCAGGATCTGGAAGAACACCAGGTGCATGTGCATGGGATGGGACACGCCGGAGTCGTTGATGAAGCGCCAGATCTCGGTCGTGCCGAGCACCGGCTCCTCGGTGATGTCGTCCCAGTGCAGGCCGTTGATCTCCCACACCGACCGGCCGCAGGCGTCCAGGCCCGACTTCTTCAGCTCGAGATCCCGGGTCATCACGGCGTCGACCTCCTGGAGACGCTCGGTCGCACGCAGCGAGCCCGGGATCGCATCCGTGTCACCGGCCTGGGCGGTCACGACGAACTTCATCACCTGGGTCACGTCCACCAACCCGTTCGGGAAGGGCGCCGGGGCGCTGTTCTCGAGCAGGATCTCATCTCCCGCTCCGTATCCCGAGAAGTCGACCACCACGTCGTAGCGTTCGCCGGGCCCGATCGTCAGCGTTCCCGCGCCGGGGGCGGGCGCCTCGAGCAATCCGCCCTCGTTGCCGATCACGTTGAAGGTCAGCGAGCCACTGGGCGGAGCCAGGGACAGGGTATAGACGCGGGAGTTGGATCCGTTCAGCAGCCGGAAGCGGTACTTGCCCTGATCCACGTCGAGGAAGGGCCAGACCTTTCCGTTGACCATGACCTTGTCGCCGAAGAAATGGTCCTGCCAGGTGCCGGGATAGGAGAGCGACCCGTCCGGGTTGAACTTCCGGTCCTGGAGGGCGAGCGGGATCTCGTAGACGCCGTCGGGCAGGTTGAGCGCGCTCTCGACGGCGTCCCGCAAGACGTAGAGGCCGGCCAGTCCCATGTAGACGTTGAGACGCGTGATCCCCAGCGCGTGGTCGTGGAACCAGATCGGCGCCGCCTGCTGGTTGTTGGGGTAGACGTAGACCTCTGCCGGCGCGCCCGGCAGGAAGGTGGACTCCGGGTAGCCGTCGACCTCTGGCGGCACGTGTCCCCCGTGCAGGTGGACGACCGTGCTCGCGTCGTCGATCGCCCCGTGGATGCAGCTCAGGTCGTCGGAGCTCTGCTGCAGGTAGTGATTCGTGCGCAGATTTCCCGTTCCGAGCTCGCGCAGGTCGTTCACCCAGTTGACGGTCACCGGATTGCCGGTGCTCGCCTCGATCTTCGGACCGGGCGTGGCCGCCCCCGTTCCATCGTCGTAGCCCCAGACCGTGGTGGGCGGAAGCTCGGCGTGGAGCTGCTGCTGGAACTCCTTCATCGTGAGGGTGTACGTCGCGGTTCCGCCGGACGAACCGCTGACGGGCGTCGCCGCGCCCGGAATCGGCAGCGCGTCCAGATAGGGCGTGAGCACGACGGGGCACTCGACGGTCCCGCAGCTGGAGCCGTCACCCTGGAACACGCCCCCGCCGCCCTCGCAGATCGCCTGGGTGTCCTCGGTGCAGGTGCCGTTGCCGGCGCAGCACGCGCCGAAGGGCTCGACGCAGGGGTTCGGCGAGCAGGACGTCCCGTCGCCTTCGTAGTTGCCGCCGAGCGTCGTGCAATCGGCGGGCGTCTCGATGCTGCAGGTCGCACCCTGGCAGCAGGCGCCGGAGATGACCTGGGGCGTGTAGTTGATGGTGAGCTCCGGCTTGAACGCGCCACCGCTGTCGGTGTTCTCACGCGTGGCGAACTCCTTCGCGGTCTCGTTCTGCGTCTCGTCGCCGATCAGGATCCAGCCGAAGTTCTGCGACGGGTTGTCGAGCCAGTCCTGCACGTCGGCGACCATCCCCGACGTCGACCCCCACGTGTAGTAACCCTGTCCGCCGACGGACGTCGAAGCGCTGGCCGTCCCGTCGTAGTCGCCGCCGAGAGTGGTCCAGAACTGAGGTGTCGCCACGTCGTAGAAGGTGTGCTGCCAGGTGGCGTCACCCGGAGTCGGAGGCGCGCCCCGGCCCTGCTGCGAGTTTCCCGTGTCGGACGTGCCCTCACCCCAGTCGCTCGACAGCGGGTGCAAGCGCACCTGGAAACCCGTGTTCAGCTTGGCCTTGGTGCAGCGGAGCGTCAGAGTGACGCTGTCGATCGTCGAGCCCGCCGGAATGCCGCTGGCGACGATGTCGAAGGCGAGCACGGCGCGGCGCACCGCGACGCGGGTCACGTTTTCGTCGGGGTCTGCATCGGTGTCCTTGGTGCGGCCCGTGAACATCGCCTCACCGATGCCATTCGAGCGGTCCTCGAAGTTGTCCTTCTCGATCGGCTCGTAGAGCGTGTTGTCTTTCATCGGCTCGAGCACGACGGTGTCGGCTCGAGCGGTCGCGCTCACCAGCGTCAGGACCAGGGCGCACAGAAGCCAGATGTTCCACGGCGATGCAAACATGGATGCCTCTCCTCGAATCGAAAGAGAGCAAGCCACATGCCAACCGAGGCCAGAGAAAACCCCAGCCTGGTCGGCAACTTCCGAAACTCCCCGGGCACCGCGTCCGAGGCGTTTCTCCTCACCGATGAGGCGGCCGGGAACAGTCGATCTCGCTCTAGCGGGGCCGCCGGCGGTAGTGCACTTCGAGGAGGGGCCGCAGCGAAACGTCGGGCTGCTCGCGGCTTGCGAAGCTCTTGGCGTTCTGGGGCGTGGTCTCATCGCCGATCAGGATCCACCCGAAGTTGCGATGTGGCCGGGCGAGCCACATCCGGACGTCCGCCACCATCTTCGGGCTGCTCTGCCAGGTGTAGGAATCGAATGTACCCACCTCCAGCGAGGCGCTCGCCCGGGCGACGAAGTGCCCACCCGGCTTCACCCAGAACGCCTCGTCGTAGAAGGTGTGGATCCAGGTGGCATCGCCCGGAGCGGAAGCATCGCCGCCACCGCCCGACGCGGAGGAAGGGCCCTCGCCCCAAGCGGAAAGCAGACGGTGCAGCCGGATCCGGCGGGGCGCTGGATTGCTCGGGGTCATCGAGAGGGTGAGCCAGACGCCCTCCACGCGGGCGTCACGGGGCACGGCCTCGGCGATGTCGAAGTAGACGAGGGCTCGACGGACGCTGTTCTCGCGCGCGTTCGTGCGGCCCACGAACAGCGCGGGGCCCGAGCCGTTCGCGAGTGAGCCACTCGGATCCTCGACGAGGGTTGCGTCCCGCGACGCCTCGATGAACACCGTCTCCGCCGCCGCGTGCAGGGGCAAAATCAACATCAACGCCGCGAATCCCGTTCTCATCCCGATCGACTCCCTGATGGTTCAGCCTGTGAGAAGCACTCCTGCCATCGTACACCCCGACGAGGTTCTCCTCCGCTCCCGTCGCCGGATTCTTCCGCGAGCGCGGCGTCACGCCGGTGACGGTGGACGTGTCGCGTTAGCGACGGTGAGACCCGTTTGCGGCGCGTGTCGCCTCGTGCGCGGAACAGGGCAAGGGCGCTAGATTCCGGGACTCCCCTGCAGACGGTTGAAAGGTGACCCGGCATGGCCATCGACGAGGCCGCGGCCTACGCGCAGGCGAGCTGGAATCGCTTCGAGCACGAAGTGTCCGACGCGCTGCTGCGCGCGCTATGCGCTGCCTTCGCCCTCGTAGCCGCCGTGGACGGAAGCATCGATCGGCGCGAGAGCGATCGTTTCCTCGAGACCCTTCGCCCTCACCTCGCAAAGTGGCCCAAGCTCGACGCCGGCCGGGTCGAGACCCTCTTCCACGCGCTCACCGATGCGATCCTGAGCGACCCGACGGGCGGCCGCGAGCAGGCACTGGCCGAGATTGCGGCGTTTCGCGGCAAGGCCCCCGAAAGCGAGCTGGTGCGCGGGGTGGCTCGTGTCGCGGCCGCCGCGGACGCCCGATCCGACCCGAGAGA
>JAHEJV010000041.1 GCA_024638705.1 Deltaproteobacteria bacterium
GCCTGCTCAACGAAAAAGCCTGCCGCCGCGCCGTCGACGAATCCGTAGAACTCCTCTTCCAAGGCCTCGCCCCCCCACCGCTGGCCGACAGAGCCGACTAACAGTCTCCCCACGAGCGGCCGGGGTCAGGGGGATCCCGCAGCCCGACTCAGCGCAGTTGGGTCCCGCATCGGGGTCCAACCCACTACGCGCCAACCGGTCCCGACGACGTGAAAACCACACCAGGGCGGACGAGCCATCGGGCGGAGGGATCCCCCTGACCCCGGCCGCGGCGCGCAAGCAGCGGAGCGGCGAAGCGGCGGAGCAGCGGAGCGGCGGAGCGGCGGAGCAGCGGAGCGGCGGAGCGGCGGAGCGGCGGAGCAGCGGAGCGGCGGAGCGGCGGAGCGGCAGCAGACCAGCGAGCTAGAGGTCCTCGTCCCTCTCCACCTGAGCCGCCTTCGCCGCGTGCCACCTCGCGTACTCGTCGCCCGTCCACGCCCGGTACTCACCATTCCGCGACCGCTGCATGTTGTAGTGATACACCCAGGCGTTCAATCGATTCGCGCGCGCGCTGTCGCGCTCCGCGATCACCTTCGCCGGGACCCCCGCGATGACCGACCCAGGCGGAAACGTCCTGCCCTCCGGAACCATCGCCCCGCCCGCCACGATCGAGCCGCGCCCGATCACCGCGCCGTCCATCACCACGGCATTGATCCCGACGAGGCAGTGATCCTCGATCGTGCAGCCGTGCACCGTCGCGTGGTGGGTGATCGAGCAGAAGTCGCCGATCACGGTCGAGTCGTCGAAGGACACGTGGATCATCACGAAATCCTGGATGTTGGTCATGCGGCCGATGCGGATGTCGCAGCACTCGGCGCGCATCACGACGTTGTGCCACACCGACGAGCCGGCGCCGACCGACACCTTCCCGTAGAGCTGCGCCGACGGCGCGACCCACGCGCTCGGGTCGATGTCCTGCAGATCGTCGTCCTTCACCGCGTCGCTTCGAAGATCGCGCGGGTGCGCTCGCGCAGATCGGCGTCGGCGAGATAGTCGAGGGCCGTCATCGCGAGCGCCTTCGCGCCGTCGATCGCCGCGGCGTCGCCCATCTCCGAGCCCGCCCACTTCGCGAACTCCGGATTGTGGATCGTGCAGTGCGGCGGCGCGGCGGCGAGCATCGGGTGGATCGACGGCACGCGCTGACTGACGTTCCCCATGTCGGTGCTGCCCTGGAGCCCGGCGGGCAGCTTGTCGTAGGGGAAGAACTCGCGGCCGAGCTGCTCCGCGTTGGTCTTGAACGCCGTGGCGAGCGGATCGTTGTAGCGGATGTCGAGATAGTCGGCGGTGCTCCAGCTCACCTCGACGTCGGCGCCGGTCGCCGTCGCGCCGGCCCGGAAGCAGCCCTCGACGCGCGGCTTCAGCTCGTCGAGCTCGGCGGCGCTGGCCGCGCGCACGTAGAAACGTCCGGCGGCGCGCTCGGGCACGACGTTCGGCGCCTGGCCCGCCTCGGTGAAGATGCCGTGGATGCGCTCGGTGCCGCGGATGTGCTGGCGCAGCGCGGCCACCCCTTGATAGGCGAGGACGAGCGCGTCGAGCGCGTTGACCCCGCGCTCGGGCATCGCCGACGCGTGCGCCGCGCGCCCGTGATACACGACCTCCACTTCGGACATGCACACGCAGGGCATGTTCACGAGGTTCACGCTCGAGGGATGCATCATCATCGCGGCGTCGATGCCGAGGAAGGCGCCTTCGCGCGCCATCAGCTCCTTGCCGCAGCCGTGCTCTTCGGCGGGCGTGCCGAGCACCCGGACGCGTCCCGGCAGGCGATCCCCGAGCGCGGCGAGCGCGATGCCGGCGCCGACGCCCGACGTGGCGATCAGGTTGTGTCCGCAGGCGTGTCCCACCTCGGGCAGTGCGTCGTACTCGGCGAGGACCGCGACGCAGGGTCCGCCGTCCGCGCCGAACTCGGTGGCGAAGGCGGTCTCGAGACCGTAGGCACCGGCCTCGACCTCGAGCCCGGCGTCGCGCAAGAGACCGACGAGCTGTTCGGCGGCGAAGCGCTCCTCGAAGGCCAGCTCGGGATGGGCGTGGATCTCCCGCGACACGCGGAGCAGACCGGCGCGCATGCCCTCGATCGTGTCGCACACCTCCTGCTTCCGGCCTTCGAGCTCCTTCGACATGCTTCCTCCGCGGGGTTCTTTGCGAGCGCCCATTCTAGCTGGCAACGTGGTGTCCACGCAGGAGAACCGGGATGCGCGCCATCGTCGTCGAAGAGTGGATGGATCCGGCCGATCTCGTCGTGGGCGAGATCCCCGAGCCCGCGACGAAGCCGGGCACGGTGAAGATCGACGTGCGCGCCGCGGGCTGCAACTTCTTCGACATTCTGCTCGTGCAGGGGCGCTACCAGGTGAAGCCGCCCTTCCCCTTCGTGCCCGGCGGCGAGCTCGCCGGGGTGGTGCGCGAAGTGGGCGAAGGCGTGAGCGGCATCGCGGCGGGCGATCGCGTGCTGGCGTCGGGCACGACGGGAGCCTTCGCGGAGGTCGCCGTCGCGCCGGCCGCGGCGGTCCACGTCCTGCCCGATGCGATGTCCTTCGAGGCGGGTGCCGCGCTCCCCATCATCTATCCCACCTCCTATGGCGGCCTCGTCTATCGCGCCGACCTGCGCGAGGGCGAGACGCTGCTCGTGCACGCCGCAGCGGGCGGTGTCGGCGCCGCCGCCGTGCAGATCGGACGCGCGCTCGGCGCACGGGTGATCGCGACGGCCGGCGGCCACGAGAAGTGCGCGATCGCGTTGCGGGAGGGGGCGCACGCCGCGATCGACTACCGCGCCGAAGACTTCGTGGATCGCGTCCTCGACCTCACCGACGGCCGCGGCGCCGACGTCATCTACGACTCGGTGGGCGGCGACACGACCCAGAGGAGTCTCAAGTGCATCGCCTGGAACGGACGCCTCGTCGTGATCGGCTTCGCCGGCGGCGACATCCCCGAGATCAAGGCGAACCGCATCCTGCTCAAGAACATCGCCGTCACCGGACTGCACTGGAGCGCCCACGCCGAGCGCGAACCGGAGCGCGTCGTCGACTGCTTCCAGGCGCTCTTCCGGCTGTACGCGCGTGGCCAGATCGAGCCGATCCTCTACGACCGCTACGCCCTCGAGGACGTGCCGAAGGCGCTCGAAGCGCTCGCCACGCGCAAGACGCACGGCAAGCTGATCGTCGAGCCGGGGCGCTGACCCGACGCAGGCCGGGGCCGCGTCCGACGGGCGCGGGCTTCCTTCGCTAGCATTCGACCCCATCCTTTTCCCCCACCCGACAGGCCGTTCGGCCGGGAGTTGTCTGTGAGCAGCGACGAAGAAACCCAGCAGGATCCGCTCCAGAGCATCGCCGACATCGAGGTCGATCCGAACAACCTCTACCGCGAAGAGGTGTTCACCGACCTCCGCATCGCGACGATCCGGCGCCTCGTCCCGGTGAACTCCGACGGCAGCGACGACCCGAGCCGTCCCGCCCTCTACTCGGCCCAGACGACCCTGATGTCCCAGGCCGGACCCCTCCCCGTCGAGTCGCCGATCGAGGCGACCAGCCTCGAGGACGCGGCCGCGAAGTTTCCCGAGGCGATCCAGCAGGCCGTCGATCGGCTCGTCGAGGAGGCCCGCGAGATGCGCCGCCGCGAGGCGTCGCGCATCGTCGTGCCCTCCGGCGGGATGCCGCCGGGCGGCGGACCGGGTGGCCCCGGTGGAGGCGGCATCATCGGCGGCGGCAACTTCTGAGCCGGAGCGAGCGCGAGGTCCGCGTCGGGGAGCGCGTCGGCAGCGTCTCCGCTCTGCTCGATCGCCCGCGGGACGCCCGCGCCCTGCTCGCCTTCGCGCACGGCGCCGGTGCCGGCATGCGCCACGCCTTCATGGAGGCGATGAGCGCGCGCCTGGTCGACGCCGGCATCGCGACCCTCCGTTACCAGTTTCCGTACATGGAGCAGGGTCGCCGCGCGCCCAACCCGCCCGGCGTGCTCACCGCGACCGTCCGCGCGGCGGTGGCCGCCGCCGCGAAGGAAGCGAAGGGGCTGCCACTGTTCGCCGGCGGCAAGTCGCTCGGCGGACGCATGACCTCGACGGCGGCGGCGAAGGAAGCGCTTCCGTCGGTGCGCGGTCTCGTATTCTTCGGCTTCCCGCTCCACGCCGTCGGCAAGCCCGGGCGCGAGCGCGGCGCTCATCTCGCCGACGTCGACGTGCCGATGCTCTTCCTTCAGGGCACGCGCGACAAGCTCGCGGGGCTCGAAGAGCTGAAACCCGTCGTCGAGGGACTCGGACCTCGCGCGACGCTGCACGTCGTCGACGGGGGCGACCACTCCTTCCACGTCCTGAAACGCAGCGGGCGCACCGACGAGGAGGTGATCGAAGAGCTGGGCGGAGCCGTCGGCGACTGGACGGCGGACCTTGTCTGAATCGCGGTCCAAGCGTCGGCGGCCGGACGCGCGTCATTTCGTGCTCGCCGGCGTCGCGACCCTCTTCGGGTTGGCCGCCCTGTGGCACGCGCTGCCCGTGGCCCTGTGGCACGCGCGCTTCGCCGATCAGCTCGCGCGCGAAGGCGACGCGACCCGGCTCCACACCGTCACCTGGACGGGCCTGCCGCTTCCGGCGCGCGACTGGCCGGCGCTGCGGACCGGCGCCCTGACGGTCCACGCGCCCCTCGCCGACGTCGCGATGCCGGCGTGCGCCCGCTGCGACGCGAACTGCCGGCTCCCTCTCGACAACCGCGGCACCCTGGCGGTGTTCGACGAGGGCCTGCCCGCCGACTACGCGGTCGTGTTCGACCGGCACGCCCCGGACGCGCGCGACATCTCGCTGTGGCGATCGGTGGGGCGCAACTGGCAGACGATCGACGCGCTGACGGATCGCGCCCGCGCGCGCTCGACCCCGCCCCACAGCTTCCGCTTCGAAGCAGGCGGCGCGCGCGGCGTCGTCACGCAGTTCGACGTCGACGGGGTCACCCGTTATGTCGTCTACGCCTACTCGCGCGAAGGGGTGCCGGCGAGATTGATCGGCGTGACCGGATTGCACCGCGATCGCTTCGAAGGCGTGCTCGGCAGCCTCGCGATCGAACCCGAGAACGACGCCCGGCGCTCGACCTGCGCAGTTGCACGTTCCTGAGCCACGCGATCGGGGCTGATGTGATCGCGGCGTCCGGCCGATGAGCGCCCTGATCGCCCGCTGATCCGACCCGCTGGAAAGGCTTCCCCCCCCGATGCGAAGACTCCCCCTGCTGTTCACCGCGCTGCTCGCGCTCGCCGCCGCGGCGCCCGCCGGCGCGCTGGGCGCCGACGACGCCGAGGCGCTCGCGCGCACGCTCTACTACGAGGGCGTGCCCGCCGACGCCGCGCTCGCCCTCGATGCCGATGGCATCGCGCGGCTGGGCGAGATGCTCGCCGACCCGGCGGAAGCCGAACACCACGGCAACATCGTCAGCGCGCTCGGACTGTCCGGGCATCCGGCTGCGTTCGGGTTGCTCCAGGCCTACGCATCGGTTGCGCCTTCGGGCGAGGTCGATCGCGCCACCTTCCGCGCCCGGTCACGGATCGGGGAGGCGATGGGGCGCCTCGGGCAGGAGAACCCGCACGCCGTCGCCTGGCTGCTCGCACAGGCGAGTCAGGGTCAGGGGGAGGCGCCGGCGTGGTCCCACCGTCACCACCGCGGCGACCGACTGCGCCTGCTGCTCGAAGAACAGGCGCTCACCGGCCTCGCCCTGACCGGCGCCCCGGCAGCGCGGCCCCTGATCGACGCCGCGGCCTCGACACCCGGCAACGACGTCGCCGCGAAACGCCGCCGCGCCCACGGCCTCTACGCCCGGGAAGTGCACGGACGCGGCGCCGCGCGCGGGAGGAATGCCCGATGAACCGCTCCCGCCTGCTCGCGCTGGTCGCCGCGGTGTCGCTCGTCTTCGCCGCGACAGCGACTGCCGATCCCACCGCCGACCGCCACGACCTCAAGTGGTTCGTCCACACCGATCTCGTCTCGGGCGGCAACGACCTCGCCTTCTACGAGGACATGATCGACGCCGCGCTCGAAGACGCGCTGCTCCTTCTCGAGGGCCAGCAGGGCCCGGTCGATTCGGTCTGCTGCCAGAAGCTCGACAAGGAAGAGCACGCGCCCGGCGTGACGCTCTCCACCTTCGGCACGCCGGGCGACGGACTCGACGTGGTCGACGGCAGCGACTACTCGACACTCCAGGGACTGGGCGGGTCGGGCACTCGCGCCTTTCTCGTCGACAGCATTCTCAACTGCGGCGGCAGCTCGGCGATCGGCTGCGCCGACCTGCCCTCGTGCAACTCGAGCTACGACGACGACCCCGACCTGATCCTCGTCGTCACGCTCGACGCGAACGACTCGGGCGTGCTCGGCCCCGTCATCGCACACGAGCGCGGCCACAACGCGTGCCTACAGCACGTCGCCAACAACGAGTGCGAGCTCATGCAGGGCGCCGTCGCGGGCGGCTGTCTGAGCGCGGGCGAATGCACGAGCTTCGGCACCGCACGCCAGAGCGCGAGCGGAAGCTGCGCCTGCCACGCGGGCACGACCCAGGGCACCGCCGATCCCGATGCGACGGCCTGCACCGACGGTCCGATCACGGGGGTGTGCTCGGGCGGCGTGTGCGGCGAGACGCCCGGCATCGCCAGCACCGAGCTGATCGCCTGTGGCGCCCCGGGAGCGGCGGGCGGCGAGACGACGGATGATCCGCTGCGTCTGTCGTCGCTGACCGGCGGCTGGGAAGACCTCGCCGACCTCGGCATCACACTCAAGGCCCTCGACTACGACCCGGACGGCGACGTGCTCTACGGCATCCAGGACGCCGCTGGTGCCGACCTACTCGTCACGCTCGATCGCAGCAGCTGGACGGTGCTCACGTCGACGGCACTCACCGGCCACGACGACGTGATCGCGATGGCCTTCGACCCGGGCGCCACCTCGGGCTCGGGCGACGATCGCCTGCTCGCGCTCAGCTCCGACGGCACCTTCGAGGACCTGATCGAGATCGATCCCGGAACCGCGGCCGTCACCCTGCTCGGACCGCTCAACATCGGAGCGCCCGGCAACTTCACCGGCCTCGCCTACGACTTCACGCGCCAGCGCCTCTACACGAGCAGCGTCGCCAACACCGGCCTCTACGAGATCGATCTGTCGTCGTGCGGCAACCCGTTCTTCTGCAACGCCGCCTCCGTGCCCGGTCTGGGCGTCGCGCGCGAGGACTCGAGCCTGGGTTATTCGTCGGTGAGCGACGCCCTGCACCTAGTCGGCCGCACCACCTACAACCTTTCCGGCGGCGGCACGAGGGAGGTGTCCTTCCACGACACGATCGACGCGGCGACGCTGACGGAGACCTTCTCGGTCGGCGTGGATCCGTACACGCCTTCGGGTCTGGCGGCGATCCCGGTGCCGGAGCCGGGTCGGGACGGGGCGCTGCTCGCGGGGGTGATCGCGTTGGCGGGCCTCGCGCGGCGCCGGCGGGCGTCGTGACGGAGGCCTGACGCGCCTCGACTCCCTGACGGTCTCGTTGCGGTTCCCGGGCGATTCGGGGAGGCGTCTCGTGCCGGAAGGATGACGAACGCGTGAGCGCCGATCAGTCGTGCCAGAAGGGTTTCTGGCGGCGCAGGCGCTTCCATGCGCGCGCGAGCCCCTCGCGCGCCTCGTCGGCGACGTGCGCGATGAACCCTTCGATGAATCCCGCGGCGCGGTCGTGGGCGGGGGATCGCTCGTCGCCGAGCCGCGCGAGGATCGCGTCGAGGATCCCGTGGGCCGTGGCGACGTCGTTCACCCGACCGAGGGAGCGCTGGAGGCGCCCCACGCGCCGGAGCGTCCGCTTCACCGGCCGCTCGGGGAAGAGATCGCTGAAGAACTCGCCGCCGTAGCGCAACTTCTTCAGCTGCAGCCGGAGGGCGTGGCGGGCCTCGTCCGACTCCGTCGCGTGCGTGGCGGCCCGCAGCACCTTGCGACGCCGGCGATCCAGCCGCGCCGCGGCGAAGGTGCGCGCCGGCGTGAAGATCCGCGCCGACTCCTCGGAGAGGGGCTGGTTGCGCCACGCCCGCGATTCGAGCCACGCACCCATCTCGAGCACCATCCGCGCATAGCGCGGGGATCCGATCGCGTCGTGAGCGAGCCCATAGCAATCCGTCCGCAACGCCAGCGCCTCTTCGCGAATCCGCTTGAAGGCCGGATCCTCGCTGCAGTGCGGGGCGACCTTCGGCAGGAGCTCGCCGAGAAAGACGTCGAGATCGCGCGCCGCGCCGAGCTCGCGACCGAGCCAGCGCAGGTCGTCTTCGAGCTTGCGCGTCGACGCCTCGGGGAGCACGGGCGAGAAGATCGCGAGTGCCGCGCGGGCGCGGCGCACACCGACGCGCATCTGGTGCACCCCTTCCGGATCGATCCCCTCGCTGGCGCAGGCGGCGTTCGCGGTGAAGTGGGCGAGGCATTGCGACACCACGGACTGGAGCGCCTCCTCGACGTTCGCGTCCGGGTCGATCGGAATGCGGCGGGAAGACCGCGGCTGCGCCCGGGTCCCTTGAGCGAGCGCGTAGCCCCGCTCGGCCTTGCTGCGCATCGACGGCACCACGTCGAGCTGCTCCTGGAGACGCAGGGCGAATTCGAGCAGCTGCGCGGAGTCGCCGGTCCGCAGCTCCAGCTCCACCTCCCGGATCGGCTCGCGCGCTTCGTCGGCGACGATCTCGCCCTCGTCGATGTCGAGGGTCCACTCGGTCTCGCCGCTGCGCAGGATGCGGCGCGTGCGTCGGAACGTGGTGCGGAAGATCGGGTCCAGCGACTTCTCGCCGACGATCTCGCGCAGTCGCGCGGCGAGCGCCTCGTCGGGGATGCGGTCGAGATCGGGAACGTCGGAATCGACCGAAGTCTCCACCTCGAGACGATCGAAGACGCCCCCCGCCGCGACGCGCTCGCCCTTGACGGTCTGGATCCGCTCGGGCCCGACTCGTCGGATCCGCAGCGCGTAGCCGGCCTCCGAGAGCGCATGATCACTCGTGTCGAAATAGGTGGTGTCGAGAGCGCGAGTGACGGGACGCCCCTGGGCGTGGTCGCGCACGAGAGGATGCTTCCGCAGGCGCTCGAGATCGGCGGGGGGGATGTCGAGCTTCAGCTCGATCTCACGCTGGGTGTCCATTCGATCACCATACCATCGCGCCCCGGGTCCCGGATCGGTTCGCCGGGAGGCGTCCCCGACGGAGATCGGCATCCGGGCACCGGACCTTGATCCGATCGTCGTCCAGACGACACCTTTGCTGCGTAACGTACGTCCTAGTCGTCAGCGAACCGCTCCATTCGACCAAGCCACCCCATCGAACCAACGGCGGGTCCGACGGCCATCGCCACTCTGCCGACGCGGAGAGATCCGCGTACTCGAAACCGGCATGGCGGCGTGCGATCGCGCGGGAGCCTTCCGGCCCCCGCCGATTCGCGCCGTCGAAGGCGGCGCGGAATCCCCCAATCGTCTCGTCGCCTTCACACGAGCGTCGAACGCGTCTGATTCTGTGGACGCTGCCGTACCCAACCCCCGAACTGAACCCGAACCCGTGGATCCGAAGAACGTCCTGGTCGTAGGCGAAGACGAGAAGAGTCGGGAGCAGATGAGAAGCTGCCTCGTCGAGCGGCGGATCCTCTGCCGCGAGGCTACGAACGCGCGCGACGCGCTCGTGGTGGCGATCGCCGACCCGCCCGATCTCCTCCTCTTCGATCTCTCCCTCCACGAGAGCGGGCTCGGGCTCTGTCGCACCGTGCGCGCGACAGCGTCGCTCGCGGAGCTGCCGATCATCGTGCTGTCGAGCCATGCGAGCGAGAACGATCGCGTGCTCGCCTTCGAAGCGGGCGTCGACGACTTCATCGCCAAACCCTTCTACCCCCCGGAGCTGGTCGCGCGCGTCGCCGCCGTGCTCCGCGGTTTCCAAGTGCGCCGGGACCGCGCCACGTCCTCCTCCAATCCCGACGGCGCGATCCGCATCGAGCCCACGGGCGACCGCGTGATCGTCGAGGGCCGGCACATCGACCTCACCCCGCGCGAGCTCGAGATCCTGCGCGCGCTCCTCGACCAGTCGGGACGCGTCGTGCGACGCGGCCAGCTGATCGATCAGCTCTTTAGCGGCAGGCCTCCCCACGAACGCGCGATCGACGCGCACGTGAAGACGATCCGCCGCAAGCTCGGTCCGGCGCGTAGCTATCTGGAGACGGTGCGCGGAGTCGGCTACCGGATCTCGGAGTCGGCGGTCGCTCCCGCCGGATCGACGCGCAGGGAGAACGAGGCCGGCTAGCCGGCCCGCTCTTCCAGCAGCCCGCGCAACGCCTCGATCACGTTCGGCGAGCCGACCGCGAGCAGGCGGTCGCCGGCGCGCACCGCATAACTCGCCGGTGGACTCACCTCGGTAGTTCCCTCACGCTCGACGGCCACGACGCTGGCGCCGGTTCGTTCGCGCACGGCGAGATCCGTGAACGAAGCCTCGCCGGGGAAGTGATCGGGCACTTCGATCCACTCGGAGGCGACACCTTCGAGGAGATCGGAGAGCCAGGGGTCGAGGATCATCTGCGGTGTGCGCAGGAAGACGTAGCCCTCGTCGCGCAGCTCGGCGGCGAAGCGCGCGATCGAATCCTCCGGCACGCCGAAATGGCGCAGCATCTCGCTCACCAGCTCGAGGGTGCTCTCGAGCTCCTCCACCACCACCTTCGTCGCGCCCGACTCGGTGAGCTTGTCGACGTCGAGGACGAAGTGGGTGCGCGCGAGCACGGGCACTTCGGGCGCAAGCCGTCGCGCCAACGTGACGATCTCGCGCGTGGCGACGGGGTCGTTCACCGCCACGACGACGAGCCGCGCGTCGCGGACGCCGAGCTTCGCGAGGATCGCACGGCGCGAGGCGTCCCCGTAGATGACCGGCTCGCCACGCCCGAGCGCCTCGCGCACCCCGGCGGCGTTCGTGTCCACGGCCACGTACTCGATGTCGCGCGCGTGCAGCACGCGCGCGACGTTCTGCCCGGCGAGGCCGAAGCCGACGAGCACGACGTGGTCGGCGCGATCGCCCTCCCCGCCGGCCTCCTTCTGGTCTTCGCCGGTCTCGGCGGTCCGACCGAGCCGTGACGCGATGCCCGGGGCCGCGCCGACGAGCAGCGGCGTCGCGACGAGCGTCGCGATCGACCCCGCGATGAACACCTGATGCAGGTCGCTATCGAGGAGTCCGGCGGTGGCCGCGACGCCCGCCAGCACGAAGGAGAACTCGCCCGTCTGTGCGAGCGCCAGACCCGTGCGGACCCCGAGGCGCACGCCCATGCGCAGCACGAAGACGACGATCGCGATGATGAAGCCGGCCTTCAGCAGCACGACGCCGCCGCTGTAGGCGAGCACCGCCGGCCATTGCTCCATCGCGACGACCGGATCGAAGAGCATGCCGACCGCCGTGAAGAAGGTGCCGAGCAGCACGCCGCGCAGCGGCACCACCTCGGCGAAGAGCTGATGCGAATAGGGCGAAATCGACAGCACCAGTCCGCCGATGAACGCGCCCACCGCGAGGGTCAGCCCGAGGAGCTCGGCGATCACCGCCGACCCCACGACGGAGAGGAAGGCCACCATCGTGAAGATCTCGCGCGAGCGAAGCCTCGCGACGCGATCGAGGAGTGCGGGCAGCGCGAAGCGCGCGACGATCCCGAAGAGCGCCAGCACGGCGAGGGCGCGGGCGATCTCGATCGCGAAGTCGAAGCCGTACCCGTCACCACCGGCGCCGGTGGCGAGAATCGGCACCGCCAGCAGGAAGGGCACGACGCAGAGGTCCTGGAAGAGCAGGATCCCGACGACGAGCTGACCGTAGGGGGTGTCGATCTCGCCGCGCTGGGCGAGCAGCCCCATGACGAGCGCGGTGCTCGACATCGCCACGAGGGCGCCGAGCACCAGCGCGGGCGGCGTGTCGAGGCCGAGGCCGAGGCCTAACGCGGTGACCGCGCCCAGCGTCAGGGCGACCTGGAAGCCGCCCGCCGAGAGCGCCGCGCGCCACATACGGCGCAGCCGTTCGATCGGCAGCTCGAGCCCGATCTCGAAGAGCAGGAAGACGACGCCGAGCTCCGCGAGCTCCTGGACACGCTCGACGTCGGCGATCAAACCCAGTCCGCCCGGGCCGACCAGCGCCCCCACGACCAGGAATCCCGCGATCGAAGGCAGGCGCAGGCGTTCGAAGGCGATCGCGCCGGCGGTGGCGACGGCGAGGATCAGCAGCAGTTCGGGCAGGAACTCGTGGACCAAGTGGGGAACTTGCGCTGCCGCGGGTCCGCGCGCCACGCCTTCGGCTCAAGACGGGCACGAGCCGTTCCGATCCACATCCCCGGTCGCGAGGGGAGGTTGCGGACGATGGGACGAGGGCGGTGGGTCTCGCGGCGGTGGTTTCCGGTCGCGGCTGCGATCGGTCTCGCGTGTGCGGCGACGCCGCGCGTGGAAGTCGACATGCTCGCCGGCGTCGATCGCGACCCGCCGAAGCGCTTCGTCGTCGACACCGGGACCCTCGCAGCGGGAGAGCCCGCCTGGGGCCCGACCGCGCGCCGGACGGCCGAAAGCGCCCTGACCCGCGCCCTCGCAGCGAGGGGCTACGAGAAGGCCGCGTCCGAGGCGGAAGCCGAGTGGCGCGTCGCGGTGGGCGTTCGCGACGGCTCCCGCGAAGACCCGCTGCCGGGACCGTCGCCCCGTGCCGACACCCGCGTCGAGCGGCGCACCACCGGCGTGCGGACGCCGATCGGCGACGTCCCGCTCGGCGAGGAGCGACGCGTCGTCCGCGAGCCGGCCTACGACGCGGAAGCCGGCGCGCGCACCGTCCGCACGCGCACGGTCGTCGTCGAGGTGCGCGATCTCGAATCCGACCGGGTGGTGTGGCAGGGAACCAGCCGAGGGTCGCGCATCCGCGAAGAGATCGATCTCGACGATCTCCAGCGCCGGGTGCGTGCGATCGTCGCGGAGCTGCCCTGACCCGAGTTCGGGCCGGGCCCTAGAAGCGGCTCCGGCGCGGCATCCCGAGCTCGTCGCGAATCGGGTTCTCGATCGCCTGGATGACGGCCTCTTCGGAGGTGAGCTTGAAGACCGCGTGGCCGATCTCGTGCGCGAGCACGGTTTCGGGCGCCGCCTCCGCGCGCCCGCGTTCGGTGTGCACCAGGGGTCGGCTCCCGGGATCGAAGAGGATCGTCTCGCCGAGCTCGCGGCCGGGCACGCGATAGGCGGTGAAGTTCTCGCCGCGATCGTTCAACTCGATCACGAGCGGTCCGCCCAACACCCCGGCGTCGAGCAGCTCGCGCGCCTTCACCCCGATCGGTGTCGCGAGGACGCGCTCGAGTGCCGCGCGCGCTCGCGGGAGCGCGGGTCCGGCGTCGCCGACGAACACGACGGCGGGCGAGGCTGCGCGTGTCGCCGGCCGAGCGGGGCGCGGAAGCTCGAACTCCGCTTCCCACGCCGGGAAGAGGATTCCGACTGCGACGAGGAACACGGTCCAGCGCAACATCGGTCCGAGGGTAGCCCGCGCGCAGCGCCGGCTCCGAACGCCGGGGGCACGGCCGTCGGCGTGCGGCTCAGCCGAGCAGCAGGTCGAACGCCTGCTTCGAATCCCAGTACTCCTGGAAGCGCGCGACCTTGCCATCCCGGCACTTCACGAGGAAGAGATAGTCGTTGACGTAATCGCGTCCCGTCTTCGTCTTGCACGTCATCGTGAACTGGAAGACCACGTGGTCGTCCTCAGCGTCGAGGAAGAGACGGTGGGGCTGGGACATCGTCTCGGGGAGGTAGCCGGTGTCGAGCTCCTTCCCGCTGTTCGCGACGCGCTGCACCGCCTCCCAGCCTTCGTGCTCGAGGGCGTCGCCGGCGCCTGGGATCGGCATCGATCGGGTGGTCACCCAGGTGACGTCGTTGGTGCACACCGACCGCGCGAGCTCCGGGTTCGTCCAGAGATTCTCGAAGAGGATGCGCGCGGCGCGCTTGTTGGCGGATTCGCCCATTCCTCCATTCTAGGCTAGGGCTCGCGTCGCGTGACCCAACAAGATCAAGTCCTCTTCCTCACGATGTTCGGGATGGGCGCGACGCTCTCGCTGCCCGATTTCCGCACCGTGGCGCGCCGGCCGCGCGCAGAGCGAGGTGGTCGCCGGCACGGTGCTGGGGCCGGTCGGCTTCGCGTGCGGCTGGCTCGGCGCACGGTGGCTCGGCGTCGGCACGCCGCAGCGTCGCGCGATCTGCCTGGAGACGGGCATCCAGAACGCACCGCTCGCGATCGGCATCGTGATCGCGAGCTTCTCCGGCGCGCTCGAGCAGGAGATCCTGCGCGTGCCCCTGCTCTACGGCGTGCTCGTGGTGCCCGCGTCGGCGGCCGTCGCGTGGGCGTTCCGGCGCGCGCGAGCGGACGGGCGCGGCTCTGGTCCGCGCGCGAGGCCGGTCGCGGCCGAGGTCAGTGCGCGCGCGAAAAGCGTCCGAGGTCAGTGCGCGCGCGAAGCCGGAAGCGGCTTGCGGAACGCCGTCTCGATCCCTTCGCGCAGTTCGTCCGGATTCGCGAAGGCGTCGTCCTTCATCTTGACGGCGAGCTCTGCGTCGCCACGCGTGTCCCCCTGCTCCAGCTCCTGGAGCAGCGTGAGTCCGCCGGCGCCCTCGAAGCGCAGTTCGCCCTCACCGTCGAGCACGGCCACGTGCAGGGACGCCGCGGCCATCTCACCGGTGAGTCCTTCTCGCGACACGAGCAGGTCGGGACCGGTGATCTTGTTCACCGCCTCGTGTCCGACCAACGGCGAAGCCACATGGCGACGGACGCCGTCCCATGACGCGCCGTTGCCGATCAGCCTCGCGACGCGCAGCACCAGCGAGGGAAATACGATCGTGTCGTATTCGAGCTGCTCGGCGATGCGCTGCGCGAACAGGGCGTAGGCGGCGTACACATCCTTGTTCTCGCTACGCTCGACTTCCGCCATCACTTCGTTCCAGAGTGCAGTGGCGCTGGTGCGCTCGAGTGCGGTGACCGGCCGGTCGCCTTCCGCGAAGTGCTCGAGCATCTCCTTCCACACCGGCTCCATACCGGGCTCGACCTCGGGGTTCGCCCGGATGCCGAGGTTCACGGGAACCAGGACGACACGTCCGTTGCCGAGGTCCGCGGGCGGGGCGGCCGAAGCCGTCGTGAACGGCGTCGCCAGAAGGACGAGCGTGAACAGAACGAGCGTGAACAGTCGGTGCAGCATTGGGTATCTCCGTCGCGGCGCGAAGTGAGGGCCGGTGTCAACTTCGACGCGCTGCGTTGTCGACTTGAGTCCTTTCTCCCTCGGGAAGGGGCGGAAACGCCCCGAACGGGACGATCCCGCCGCCGGCACGCGTTGTGCGACAATCAGGAGTCATGACGCACGAGACCCGGCCCTCCTACTGCCGCTTCTGCTTCAACGCCTGCGCCATGCTCGTCGATCTCGAGGACGGCAAGCCCGTGGCGGTGCGCGGCGATCGCAGCAACCCCGTGTATCAGGGCTACTTCTGCGTGAAGGGCCAGCAGCTCGTCGAGGCGTGGCGTCATCCGGAGCGACTGCTCCGTTCGCAGAAGCGCGACGACAACGGGCGTCATGCGCCGATCGCATCGGACGCGGCGTGCGACGAGATCGCGCAGAAGCTGACCGAGATCCGCGAACGGTATGGGCCGCGCTCGATCGCGCTCTACAGCGGGACGTTCAGCACGGCGAACCCGGCCAGCGGGGCGGTCGTCACCGCGTGGATGAAGGCGCTCGGCTCGCGGATGGCGTTCAACTCGAACACGATCGACCAGCCCGGCAAGGCGCTCGCCCAGGCGCTGCACGGGATGTGGATGGCGCCCTTCCAGGATTTCGCGACTTCTCGCGTGGCGCTGCTCATCGGGGTGAACCCGCTCGTCGCGATGTCCGGGGGGATCCCGCAAGGAAACCCGGGCCGCTTCCTCTCCGACGCCCTCGCGCGCGGAATGCAGCTGATCGTGATCGACCCGCGGCGCACCGAGACGGCGCGCCGTGCGACGCTGCATCTCCAACCGCGTCCCGGCGAGGACGCCGCGATCGTCGCCGGCCTCTTGCGGGTGATCCTCGAAGAGGGGCTGCACGACGCCGACTTCTGCGAGGAGAACGTGGATGGCCTCGACGCGCTGCGCGCGGCCGTCGATCCGTTCACGCCCGACGTCGTGGCGTCGCGCGCGGGCGTCCCGGCCGAACAGATCGTCCAGGCGGCGCGGATCTTCGCCGGCGCGGGACGCGGCGTCGCGACGGCCGGCACCGGGCCCAACATGTCGGGCAACGGCACACTCTTCGAGTATCTCCTGCTCTCGCTCAACACCGTCTGCGGACGCTGGCTGCGCGAAGGCGAGCGCGTCGCCAACCCCGGCACCGTCGTGCCGCCCTTCCCTGCCATCGCGCAGGCGATGGGGCCGTGGCCCGCCTGGGGCTTCGGCGAGAAGCTCCGCGTGCGCGGCTTCACCAACACCGCCGCGGGCATGCCCACCACCGTCCTCGCCGACGAGATCCTGCTCGAGGGCGACGGCCGCGTGCGCGCGCTGATCAACCTCGGAGGCAATCCGGTCGCGGCCTGGCCCGACCAACGAAAGACGATCGCGGCGATGAAGAAGCTCGATCTCCTGGTGCAGATCGACATCAAGATGTCGGCCACCGCGAAGCTCGCCGACTACGTGATCGCGCCCAAGCACAGCCTGGAGATGGCCGGCATCACGCTCAACCAGGACTACCTCGCGCTCTACGGCGTGGGCTTCGGCTACCCCGAGGCGTACGGGCAGTACACGCCCGCCATCACCGAGCCGCCGGAGGGCTCCGACCTGCTCGAAGAGTGGGAGTTCTTCTACGAGCTGGCGAAGCGGATGGAGCTGCCGCTGGCGCTGCGCCAGATGGGGCTCGTCGGCCCGGCGAAGGGCGAGCCCGTCCCGCTCGACATGGAGCTCAAGCCGACGAGCGAGGAGATCTTCGCGATCCTGATGCGCGACGCGCGCATCTCGTTCGAGGAGTTGAAACGGCATCCGCACGGCGCCGTCTTCCCCGACCCGCCGGTCTTCGTCGCGCCGCGCCAAGAAGGCTGGGAGGGACGCCTCGCGGTGGGCTCGGGCGAGATGATGGAGGCGCTCGCAAAGCTGGCGGAGCGGCCGCGCGCAGCGTCCGACCCGGAGGGCTACCCGCTGCGGCTGATCTCGCGCCGCATGATGAACGCCTACAACTCGTCGGCGCGCGATCTTCCGGCGCTGCGCGCGAAGGGTCGCCACAACCCGGCCTTCGTGCATCCCGACACGCTCGCGAGCCTCGGGCTCGCGCCGGGCGACGTGGTGGAGATCGCGTCGGACCACGCGTCGATTCTCGGCGTCGTCGAAGCCGACGCGACCCTGCGTCCGGGCCTCGTCTCGATGAGCCACGCGTTCGGCGACGTCGCCCCTGACGCGACGTACGACGACGCGGTGCACGAGGTCGGCAGCAACACCGGCCGTCTCACCTCCGTCGAACGCGACTACGACCCCTTCTCCGGCCTGCCGCGCATGAGCGACATCCCGGTGCGGATGGTGCGCGCCACCCCCTGATCACGAGGTGCCGCCGTCGGTTCGGCGCGGAAGCGCTCGAGCACCGCCGGGTGTCTACAGGTGCTCGCGCAGCGCCTTGCCGATCTCCTCGGGCGTCACCTGCGGCGCGAAGCGCGCCAGCACTTCGCCGTCGCGGCCGATCAGGAACTTCGTGAAGTTCCAGGCGATGTCCTCGTTGCCGTCGTCGTCGGGGTGGCCGCTCTTCAACCACTGGTAGAGCTCGCAGGCGCCGGGGCCGTTGACCTCGATCTTCGAGTAGAGCGGGAAGCTCGCGCCGTACTTCGAGGTGGCGAACTCGAGGACCTCGGCATCGCTGCCGGGCTCCTGGGCGCCGAACTGATTGCAGGGAAACCCGAGCACGCGGAACTTCGCATCGGCGTGCTGTTCGTGAAGGGTACGCAGACCTGCGTACTGGGGCGTGAGTCCTCACTGACTCGCGACGTTGACGGCGAGACAGAGCTCGCCGTCGTAGCGCGAGAAGCCGACGTCCTCGCCGGTGATCGATTTCATCGTGAATTCGTGGAAGCGGCCCATGGTTCCTCCTGTCGGATGCGGTCGCCCGGGGGCGATGTCGCCGACAGGCTACGGCACCAGGAGTCGCGCGACGACTTCGGCGTGGGTCTCGACGGCCGCTTCGGTCTCCGGGTCGAGCCCGGTGAGCCGACGGCACTCGGGCGCCACCGCGAAGATCAGCGACGAGGCGCCGGCCAGGACGTAGTGGAAGTGCGGCAGCAGCGACGAATCGAAGCCCCCGTCGCCGAGGTCGGCGGAGCGGACGAACTCGTCGTACATCGGCCGGACGTGAGTGTCGACGAGCCACTGCATCCGCTCGCCGCCGTCCTTGCCCTCTTCGATCATCATCCGGAAGAGCTCGGGATGGGCCGCGGCGTAGCGAACGTATTCCCGGATCTGCTCCCGGGCCCGCTCGCGTGGATCCTCGGTCTCCGATGAGGCGAGCCGCGCGATGAGGCTGGTGCGCAGCATCCCGAAGATGCGATCCGCCGCCGCGCGCCAGAGTTCGTCCTTGGTGCGGAAGTGGTAGGTGATGAGTCCCTGGTTGGCGCCGGCGCGCGAGGCGATGTCGCGCGTGCTCGCACCGCGGAAGCCGCGCTCGGCGAAGGCGTCGACGGCGGCCTCGACGATCCGCTCGCGCGTTCGGGCGGCTTGTTCGTCGCGTCGGGTCACGACCGACATATTATTCACTTGACAAGTGAAATGCAACTGCGTAGCTTGGGCCCTGGGTGCTGGTCATTCGACCAGCCAGATCTCCTGCCGGATTCGCGCGGCCCGGCCGCCGACGGCGAAACGATCGGAGGACCCCCGATGGCCACCGCCCACCTGATCGAGCCCGACCCTCCGCACCAGCGGCCCACCCGCTTCTCGCACCTCGTCATCCAGTCGCCGCAGTTCGAGGAGATGACCGCGTGGTACAAGACAGTGCTGCGCGCGAAGCCGATGTTCGAGAACGGCGTCGTGTGCTTTCTCAGCTACGACGACGAGCACCACCGCGTGATGATCGGAAGCAACCCGAACGCGAAGCCGCGCGACCCGCAGGCCGCCGGCGTCGTCCATTTCGCCTACGCGTTCGACACGCTCGACGCGCTGCTCGACAGCTATGTCCGGTTGCGCGACGAAGGCATCGTGCCCGCGAGCTGCATCAACCACGGCTTCACGACGTCGTTCTACTACAAGGATCCGGACACGAACGAAGTCGAGCTCGCCGTCGACAACTTCGACGACCGCGAAGAGATGGACGCCTGGTTCGCCACCGGCGCCTTCGACCGGAACTTCTTCGGCGTGCCGATCGACCCCGAGGAGCTGGTGCGGCAGCGCGACGCCGGCGTCCCGGCCGCGGCGATCCTGCAGGGCAGCTACGAATGAGCGACGCCGAAGCGCGCCTTCAACCACTGCTTCCCGACGGTCTCGATGAGGAGCAACGCCGCCTCTACGACGCCGTGCTCGCGAGTCCGCGCGGTCAGGGCGGTGCGCGCCGCCTGATCCGACGCGAGGACGGCAGCCTCACCGGCCCC
>JAHEJV010000324.1 GCA_024638705.1 Deltaproteobacteria bacterium
CCCACTTCCACTACACGTTCTTCCCGATCGCGATCATCGCGGTGTTCGCGGGCATCACCTTCTGGTACCCGAAGATGTTCGGGAAGATGATGAACGACACGCTGGGCAAGATTCACTTCTGGGGCACGATCATCCCCTTCAATTGCATCTTCATTCCGCTCTTCGTGCTCGGCGCGGCCGGCCAGCACCGTCGCATCTACGACTTCACCAACTATCCCGAGCTGGCGCAGTTCCAGGACGTCCGGGTGTTCGCGACGATGTCGCTGGTCGTGATGCTGCTGTTCCAGTTCGTGTTCCTCTACAACTTCTTCACGAGCCTGAGGAAGGGGAAGCCGGCGGGCGCCAACCCGTGGAAGTCGAACACGCTCGAGTGGACGACCGACGAGACGCCCCCGGGCCACGGCAACTGGAAAGAGCTGCCCACCGTCTATCGCGGGCCCTACGAGTACAACGCGCCGGGTCGTGACGAAGACTACTGGCCCCAGAACCAGCCCAACTAAGAGCCTCCGGGATATCAGGGAAGAACATGCGACCCATTGCCAATACGCGTAGCGCCGCAGGCGTCCCGACCGGACGACTCGCCGTCTGGTGGGTGGTTGCGTCGGAGATCGTGATCTTCGGCGGGCTGCTCGCCTCCTACATCATGCAGCGCCTCGCGCACCCCGAGTGGGCCGACCAGGCTGCCGTCACCAACACCTACATCGGCGCGTTCAACACCTTCGTGCTGCTCAGCTCGAGCCTCTCGGCCGTGCTGGCGCACCAGGCCGCCGAGCGCGGCGACGGCAAGCGCGCGGCGAACCTGCTCTACGTCACCTGTCTCGGCGCGGTCACGTTCCTGGTCGTGAAGGCCTTCGAGTGGAACATGGAGATCTCCCACGGCTACACGCTGCAGTCGAACACCTTCTGGTCGTTCTACTACACGGCCGCGGGCATCCACGCGCTGCACGTGATCGCGGGCGCGATCATCATGTTGATCATCGCCGCCGACGCCAAGAAGAACGCCGAGCTGCATCGCGTAGAGCTGATCGGGATCTACTGGCACTTCGTCGACATCGTCTGGATCTTCCTCTTCCCCCTGCTCTACATCGCCAAGTAGAAGGAGCCGAGGCCATCATGTCCGAACCCGCCGCCGAGCACGCCCACCACGACGACAGCCACTACTGGAAGATCTACGGGATCCTCCTGGCCCTGCTGGTCGTCTCGATCATCGGGCCGGAGCTCGGCATCCGGGCCGTCACGCTGATCACCGCATTCGGCATCGCGATCGTCAAGGCCTACATGGTCGCCAAGAACTTCATGCACCTGAACATCGAGGCGCGATACATCACGTATCTGCTGGTCACGATGCTCGTGTTCATGCTCCTCTTCTTCGCTGCAGTCGCTCCCGACGTCATGAAGTGGGACGGCACCAACTGGGTGAAGCCCTTCGTCGCCCAGGAGAGTGCGCCCGCCGATCACTAGGAGGGCCCTTCCCTCATGGCCCGCTCGCAAGCCTCCCTCCGCGTCATCACCGATCCCCGGCCCGCGCCGGCGGTGCCGAGCGCCGTGCTCGGCATGATGATCTTCGTGGTCACCGAAGCGATGCTCTTCGCCGGCCTGATCAGCTCGTTCCTGATCGTGAAGGCGAGCTCGGCCGGGGTGTGGCCGCCGCCCGGTCAGCCGCGGCTTCCCGTCGAAGAGACGGCCTTCAACACGGCAGCACTCCTGATGAGCGCCGTGGCCCTCTACTTCGCGCGCCGCGCCTACGAGCAGGCGCCCACCGCCGCGGTGCGTCCGCTGACGATCGCGATGGCGCTCGGCGTCTTCTTCGTCGTCTTCCAGGGCTACGAGTGGGCGATGATGCTCAATCAGGGGCTCACCCTCTCCTCGAGCAACCACGGCAGCTTCTTCTACCTGATCGTCGGCATGCACGGGCTGCACGCGATCGCCGGTCTCGCCATGCTCACCAGCGCCTGGTGGCGGCTGCGCTTCGGCTTCCTCGCCGACAGCACCTTCGCCGCCGCGCAGGTGTTCTGGTTCTTCGTCGTCGGGCTCTGGCCCGTGCTCTACCTCCTGGTGTACGGATGATTCGAAGCGTCCAGGCAATGCTCCTCTGCGCGCTGGCGGTGGTTCTTGCCCCCGCGGCCGCGCTCGCCTGCGCCGTGTGCACGGGCGGCGGTGAAGAGAGCAAGACCGCATTCATCCTCACGACGATCGGCATGAGCGTGGCGCCGCTCGCGATGCTCGGCGCCCTCGGCTGGTGGATCTGGCGGCGCGTTCGCGCGGTGGAATCCGAGCGGCAGACGACCGCGTCGCCCGAACGGCCCGCGCACCTCCCCGGCTGAGTTCCGGCCGCGGACACCGCCGGATCCCGCGCAAACCGCGGTTTGGATCCTGGCCCGGGTGCGCGATCGACGGGCGAAATCCGCTTGCCCTCGGGGGGTGAATTCCCGCGCTGGTCTCCAGCCCCCCGGAAACAATGGGAAATTTTCTTTCCCTCTGTGAAACGAAGTGGGGTGAATTCGATTCGATTCGGGTACGGATCGGGGGGCGGCGCTACCATCGTTTGCGAGTCATGAATCGCATCCGAGCCGCACGACAGGCCATGGGCTGGACCCAGAACGATCTCGCCGAGAAGTCCGGCGTGTCGGCGCGGACCATCCATGCGATCGAGAAGGGTCGGCCGTGTCGTCAGGCGACGAAGCGGAAGATCCTGCGCACGCTCGGCGTCCCGTGGGAGCTGCGCGACGAGTACTTCCCCGGCGTGCGCAAGGTGCATCGCGCGCTCGCGGTCGACGAAGCGCGCAGCGCCTAGCGCGCCTCTGCCGCTTCCACCTCGTTCGCGAGGGTTTCGGCTTCCTCGAGCGCAACCGTCGTCGTGTGCTCCATGAAGTCGGAAAGGGCGTCCGCCGTGGCCGTCGCATCCGCCTCCGCCGCGACGGCGCGTTCGACGACGCGGCGCTCCGCGTCGATGCGCTCTTCGAGGCGCGCCCAGCGCGTGCGGACGAAGGGCGTGTGCCGTGCCGGGTCGCGCGAAACCGCGACGTCGAGGCGATGGAAGCGCGGCCACGCCGCGGGCGCACCGTCCGCTTCTTCGACGCGGGCGAGCGAGGCGGGCAGGGTGCCCGCGAGATAGACGGGCAGGAAGATCCCGGTGCACGGCGTCGCGAAGCCGATCCACACGGGCGACGCCGTCACCGAAGGCCCCCGGAGCTCTGCGACGAGGCTGGCCGTGGTGCGGTGGACGGGTGCGCTGTGGGCGCAGAGCGTGAAGTAGCGCTCGTCGGCGGGCGTGGCGCCGTCCGACGACCAGGCCGCGTCGCCGTCGTGGTCGCGCAGCAGCGCGGTGAAGCTGGCGACGTCGTGACGTCCGCGCCGCGCCTCGAGGAGCTCTCGCGCGCGCCGCGCGCGACCTTCGGTGATGTGTCCGGGGACGTGCGGGTTGCGTAGCGCGGCCGCGACGTCGACGCGCTCGGCGCGGGTCCAGTATCCGACGGCCCGCGCCCAGCCCTCGAAGCCGCGCGACGCGATGTCCCACTTCGCATCGAGGCCGTAGTGGTTCGTGCACGCTTCGAGCCGCACCTGACGCGCCGCCCAGTGCCGGTTCGACGTCTCGAGACGCCACGCGTTGCCGCCGTCCGCGAGCAGGAAGCTGTTGTGATAGCCGGCCGCGTCCGGTCCGAGCGCGGCGCCTCCCTGGCCGTGGCTCTCGACGAGGGTGGCGATCACTTCGAGCGCCTCGCGGGCGTTGCGTCCGCGCTCGAGGCCGAGCCGGACGAGGTCCATGCCGATCAGCCCGGGAGCCTCCTCGATCGGCTCGTTCGAGAACACGGTGTGGTTGCCGATCGCGACGCCGTGCTCGTTCACGCCGTGCTCGAAGCCCCACACCCACCACGGCGAATGACCCGCCACCGCGTAGGTCTCGGCCACCTGCGGGATCTCGATATGGGTGCACCGGACGCGCGAGCCGGGCGCGTGATGCGCCTCGCGAAACTGGAGGAAGGGCTGGGACTCGCAGGCCTTGCGGTCGCTGTTCTTCGCGAAGAGCGTGTGCCCGCGGGCGGTCTCGGCGCCGAGTGCTACAGCCGAATCGCACATGCCGCCAATCTATCACCCCGGGCGCCGGGGCTGGCGGGATGCGTGGGGCTGGCTGGAAGCGTGATAGGATCGCTGGCTGACTCCGAGCAGTGCTGGCGAGAGCGGATCAGGCGGGGCGGGCGAAATGCCGATAGCGATGAAGTTCATGCAGCGAGGCATCCGGCACTCTCGTTCGTGGCTCGGCGCATTTGCCCTCGCGTTCTCGGTCGCGTCGGGCGCGCACGCCGTGGCGATCGACACCGGGGACGGCAGCGGCAACACGGCCGCACCCGTCGACGACTTCGGATTCGACAGCGTCGGCATCACCGGCGCGGCGAACAACCGCACCGCCGTCTATCTCGGCAGCGGCTGGGTGATCACCGCCGACCACGTCGGCGACCATCCGGTCACCTTCGACGGCGTCACCTACCAGCCGGTCGCCAGCTCCGGCGTCCAGCTCTCCAACACCGCCGGTCAACCGCCCGACCTCTACATCTTCCGCGTGCATCCCTTCCCGTCCGTGGCGCCGGTGACGCTCGCGAGCCAGGCGGCGACGATCGGCGAGGCGATCTTCTGTGCGGGCAACGGGCGCAACCGCGCGGCGACCTCCACCCAGTGGAACGCCAACTGGCAGGAGATGCCACCTTATGTGTACGAGGGCTACGAGGTCGCCCCCGGGCGCACGATGCGCTGGGGGCAGAACGAGCTGACCGATGTGGGCAACGACATCACCCTCGGCTCGCGCACGACGCGCACGATCGAGACCGTCTTCGACGAGAGCGGCGTGACGGACGAGTTCCAGGCCTGGAACGGCGACTCCGGCGGCGGTTGCTTCGTGAAGCGCGGCGGCGAATGGGAGCTGGTGGGCGTGATGTACGCCCAGGGCGTGTTCGGCGATCCGGACGGCGGCGGTCCGTTGAACGGCCAGCCCGCCAACACGGTCGCCTACGGCAACGACACGCTGATCAGCGATGTCTTCTTCTACCGCGACCAGATCGAAGACCTCGCGCCGCAGATCAAGGACGTGCCGTCGATGTCGCGGTGGGGCGCGGGGATTCTCGCGCTGGCGATCGTGGGCGCGATGGGCTGGCGCCGCCGGGCGCGCTGAAGCGGTCGCGCGTCGGTCGACCGACCCGACGTGTTTTCGCCACGCGCCGATCTCCCGCGACGTTTCCGTGACACGCGCGCACCCGTCATCGACACACCCCTTCTGACTCTCGCGGCTGCGGCCGCGGGGATGCGGACCTTCCGAGAGGAGGGCGCGTTCCCGCGTTT
>JAHEJV010000325.1 GCA_024638705.1 Deltaproteobacteria bacterium
ATTCGGGTTCGCTGCTCTCCAGCCCGCGGAGAAGGCGCCTCGGCCATCGTCGTCGGCGACCTTCCGGCCGCCCCGCCCCCGGTTCATTACGTCCGATAAGTAGGATTATGTTAAATAGCGTGCCAGGCCGAGCCAGGCGTCCGCCCTCGCCGATTCCGGACCCTGGGACCCCGCGCCAAGGAACCGCGTCGCGCTCAGCTCGCGTCGCCTGCGAAGTCCTCCTCACCTCCCTCCGCGGCGGCCCCCAGGACCCATAGATGTTGCGCTCCGCGCTCCATCTGCTGAGCGAGGCGGCGGACGTCGCTCAGACGATCGAGATGCGCGACCAGTGCTCCGACCGCCACACGTCCCTGGGCGCCCGCCTGGAGCAGAACGTCTTTCAACTCGTGATAGGAACGCTCGAGCTGCTCGATCGCCTCGTGTGCACGGGCGGGATTCGTCCCCTCCGCGTCCACGGCCGTCTGCTCCAGGAGTCGGCCGACCTCGTCCTCGAAGACCCGGACGCGCTCGCGAAGATCCGGCGCGAGCGGATCGAGCTCGGCCGCGCCCGACGAGGCGATGCTCCGGGCCAGCTCGCCCGCTTCGGTGTAGTAGCGCGCGACGCGAAGCGCGGTGGGTAGCTTCGCTCCGACCTCGCTCGACATGCGAAGCCCCTGGAGACCGTTGACGAACTCGCCGGTCGCGTCGACCAGTCGCGTGATCACCTCGCGCCGCCTTTCGAAGGCCGTCAACGAGACGGAACCCGATCTCCCCAGCGCCTGCTGCGCCATTCCGCGCGCCACCGCGCCGATCCGCGCCAGCTCGAGTCCCAGGGCTCGCACCGCGAGGACGGGAGTCGCGAGGACGTTGCGATCGAGATAGCGCGGCCGGCCCTCCTCCTCGTCGCGCGTCGTGAAGTGGTCGGTGAGCATCGAGACGAGCAGGTTCGTGAGCGGCCACATCAACGCGACGCCCAGCAGATTGAACAGGGTGTGGAAGGCCGCCACGACCGCCGCCGGCTCGGTGCCCAGCCCCAAGGTCTCGCGAAATCGATCGACCAGAAACAGCAACAAGGGCAGCGTCGACAAGGCGACGAGACCCGTCATCCCGTTGAACGCCACATGGGCCATCGCTACGCGCTTCGCGTTCGCGGTCGCTCCGACGACCGCGATCGCCGCGGTCGTGGTCGTTCCGACGTTCGCCCCGATGACGAGACAGGCCCCCGATTCGATGGGCACGACGTTTCCGCCGACCGAGGTCAGGATGACGGCGATCGCAGCGCTGGAGGACTGCATCAGGACCGTCAGGGCGAAACCGATCAGGGAGAACACGATCACGGCTTGCCATCCGGTGACCTCGAACGTCGACAGCGGAAACTGTTGCTCGATCCCCGCCAGCGCGCCCTTGAGGACGTCGATCCCCAGGAAGAAGAGACCGAAGCCCGCGAGCGCTTCGCCGAGTGCGCCGAGCCGCCTTCCCCCGCCGACGAGGCGGAGCGCCATCCCGAGCCCGATCGCGGGGAGCGCGGTGGCCTTCACGTCCACGTGGATTCCGACCACCGCCACGAGCCAACCCGTGGCGGTGGTCCCGACGTTGCTGCCGTAGATCACGGCGACCGCCTGGCCGAGCGTGAGCAGTCCCGCGTTGGCGAAGCCGATCACGGCGACGGTGACCGCGCTCGAGGACTGCACGAGCGCCGTGATCGACACGCCCGAGAGGAACGCGCGAATGCGCGTCGCGGTCCCGCGCTCGAGGATCCGGCGCAGCGCGCGACCCGCCGCGATCTTCAGACCGTCGGTCAGGAGTCGCATCCCCAACAGGAAGAGCCCGACTCCTCCCAGCGTTCCCATCGCCGCGCCGACCCAATCCACTCCCGTCGAGCCCCTTTCCGGCGAGTTCGAGCAAGCACCGTGCCGAAGCCAGGTCGCCCTCGCGGTTCCATGTGCCTCGCGGCGTGACAGCACACCGCGAGTCGTCGCCTACCTGGCACCGGGACCGACTCGCGACCGACGTCGCGCTCTGGGCGGCCGTCGCCCCTGGACCTCCATGGGCGGCTCCCTCACGACGCCCTTCCCTCGCGCGGGCTCGGTCGGCGCTCGTGGTGGGCGCTTTGGTCCTCGCGCTGTGGCCGAATGCCACGGCGTCGGGTCGATCGGGTCTAGTCGGCGCAGCCGATGCATGTGTCCGCGAAGGGGAGCGCGTCGAGCCTCGGCGCATCGATCTCTGCGTCGCAGCGCCGACACACGCCGAAGCGGCCCTCGTCGAGCCGGGTCAGCGCGGCGCGGATCAGCTCGATCTCGGCCACCTCGGCGTCGCCCAGCTGCTCCAGGACCTCGTCGTTCTGGCGCTCGGTCGCGCGTTCAGCCCAGTCGCGATCGCCCGGACGACGCAGGTCGGACTCGATGCGTCGGGTCCGGTCCTCGAGACGGGCGAGCCGACGCTCCAGGCGCTCGCGCATCGCGGCGTGCTCAGCCACGCTGACGCCCCCGACGCACCTCGTGCGGCGCCGCACCGTAGGCCTCGTCCGCGAGGCCCGAGAGATCCGGCGGCTGATCCCAGACGTCGTTTTCGGCGTCGTACCGGCCTCCGCGATCCTCGGCGCACGACCAGCACAGCTGGTTCCCGACGCCGAACGCGAACGACGGCTCGGCCCCCTGCAGCAAGGCGGCGCCGCACAGGGCACAGGTCCCGCCCTGTCCTTCCGAATCCTGATCGCGTGAACGCTCTTGGTCCATTTTCCCTCCTGTCGGATCGCTCCAGCTCCCCTACGGGCGCATTTGCTCTGCATTCCGCGTGCCAGGACGGCAGCGTCGCTGCGACCGCACGGCGGCAGAGCCCCGAATCCATACCACCACGAGGACGCTGCCGCCCAGTGCGAGCGCCATGTCCTTCTGGGCATCCCAGATGTCGCCCTGCGCGCCCACGAAGGCGATGCCGAGCGCGGGATCGACGACGGCGGCGGCAGCCCACTCGAGGAGCTCGTAGATCATCGAGGACATCGCGATCATCGCGACGGGCACGACGCTTCGAAGCAGCGCACTCTCGTAGAGCGGCCGTCGCAAGACCTCCGCAACGGGTCGCGTCAGCATCAGGCCGAAGGCGAGGTGGACGATTCGGTCGTAGTGGTTGCGATCCCAGTCGGGCGCCCAACCGAAGAGCGTCTGGCTCCATTCCATCCACGGCACGAGCGAGTAGGTGTAGTGGCTCCCGATCTCGTGCAGCGCGAGGAAGCCGAACACGAGCCACCAGGATGTGGCCGACAGCGGCAAGCGACGTCGGTAGAGCACCAGCGCGACAGCCAGCGGAAACGAGATCAGGTTCTCGAGCAGCCAATCGCCGCGGTCGTGGGGATCCCAGGCCAGGAATGCGAATAACACCGCGAACGCAGCGCCTAACGCCAGCGGCAGCGAGGGTGCGCTTCGCGGCGCGAGACCCGCCGTCCGACCCTCCCGCGCCAGGATCAGCGCCTCGACGCGCACCGATTCAGGTCGTCTGCTCGCGCTGGAGCGACTGGAGGTGCTCGATGAGCACGTCGATCAGACGACGCCGGACGGCCTCGAGGTTGGGAGTATCGGAGGGCGCGTCTGCGAAGAACTCCTCGCCCCAGATCGGCATCTCGCGCGCACCGTGCACGCCCAGGATCAGGCGTCCGTCGATGTAGCCGGCGATCCGCTCGCGGTCGAGCGGCGTGCCGTAGCGCTCCGAGAGTCGCGTGAGATCGGTCGGCGGTTGCCGGAGCGACGCCGCCGCCCGGCCGTTGCCCTCCCCTGTCGGGCCGTGGCAGCTCTCGCAGTAGGTGAGGTAGAGCACCTGCCCGGGCCCGGTCGAAGCGGAAGCGTGTCCGGATTCCCGTACCGGCTCGGAGTCACAGCCCAGGAGCAGGGCTGCCGCCGCAACACACAGCCACGCGAAATCGCTCGTCTTCGCCATGCCTCGGAACTCCCTTCCTCGTTCGCGTCGCGTCGTCCGCTTCCAGAGTGACAATAGTGCAATCCTCACGCCTTCACGGTCCGAGGCGCGGCTCCGCGCGCGGGAACGAAGAGAGGATCAACGGGCCGTCGGGCGCATTCCCAGCCAGAAACCGAGCACGGTCAACAGCGGATGGATGCCTCCGACCACGATCACCGAGACGACGACGCGCATCGGCGTCGGCGGGATCACCCACGCGATCGCGAGCCAATACCCGAGCAGCAGATCGAGCTGGTCCCACAGGAAGAAGATCGCGCCGGGAAGACCGGACGCGGTGGCGCTGGGCTCGATGCCGAGACGCCGCTTCACGAAGCTGTTGGGCAGCTCGGCCAGCTCCGCCGCCGCCCCTGCGACCGCGCCGAACCAAACGCCCGGCAGCAGCGCGTAGTCGACGATCTCGATGGCTGCGAAGGCGGGAACGTGATGGAGCGCGTACCGCTGCAGCGCATAGACGGCGCCCGCTCCCACGGCCACGGTGACCGGACCACGCCAGGTCTTGCTGCGACCGAACAGTGGCTTTCCGCCAAACAAGCGGCCGCGATCGATCGGCCGCGCGAGGCACGCGAGCCAGCCGGCCTTCATGCATGCGCCGTGCACCGCCGCGCCTCCGATCAACGGCAGCAGCAGGTAGACGATGCCCGCGATCTCAACGAGCACGTCTGCTCCGCGGCGTCTTCCTGGCGGATCCACGTTTGCGGGCGATCCGCTTCGCCGGTCTTCGCTTCGCGGCGGCTTCGATCTCGGCCACGGGACGGTCGCGTGACGCGACGGCGGCCGCCGCCCGCTCGTAGGCGTGGGACTCGAAGCGCACTCCGACCATTTCCTGAAAGAGCCCCAGTTCGCGCGGCGACCGGGCGATCACGGCGTTGGACGGGAGACGGCGAGCGCGTTCGGACGGCATGCGAATGGCGAGTGCAACGAGCGTGTCCCCCGATCGGCCTCCATGCAGGTGCGACTCACAATGCGTAGCACGCCGCGCCACATCTGCGACGCCGCAGAGTCTGTCCGCATGGCAGGTGCCGCCGAGCGGCACGTGCCTTGCAGCCGACGATGGAGAACAACCAACGGCGCCCGAAGAGGATTCCCGCGTAGATGCCGACCCAGATGCTCTCCCGACCCGGTTCGGGCCCGGCCGGCCGTGTTCGAGCGGCGGGAGGGTGTGGCAAACCTTCGCATCGTCGCGCGCGGATGCCACAATCCACGACATGAAGGACCTACTCCGGCTGCTCGAACCGATCGCTCGCGCCGCGAGTGCGCCGGATCTCGCGTGAGACGGACCGACCGGCGCGCAGCCGGCGACCCGGAGCTCCTCGCGCGTCCGGAGCTGCGGCCGATGCGCCTCACGCTCGAATACCTGGGAGCGGAGCTCG
>JAHEJV010000042.1:0-15888 GCA_024638705.1 Deltaproteobacteria bacterium
TCGTGTTCTGGTTCTCGCGACGTCGCGAGTTCAGCGCCGACGCTGGCGGCGCGCGTCTCGCCGGTCGCAGCGAGATGATCGGCGCCCTGCGCCGGCTCCAGCAGGTGAGCGAGCCGCAGCCTCTGCCCGAGCAGATGCGGGCCTTCGGGATCTCGGATCAGAAAAGCTTTGCGAAGTGGTTCTCCAGCCACCCGCCCATCGAGGAGCGCATCGCGGCGCTCGAGCGCGCCTAGGCGGTCTGAGCCGCGGGCTCCTAGGGCCCGCTCATCGAAGCGACACCGGACAGAACCAGCCGCACGAGTTCGCTCTGGCGGCTGGTCTCCGTCTTGGCAAACACCTGCTTTAGCTGGCTTCGCGCGGTGTTCATCGTGACGCCTCGCACCCGGGACGCTTCCTCGAGCGAGATGCCCTGGCATAACAGCTCGGCGAGATGCGCTTCGGCCTCGGTGAGACGGTAGAGCGCGCGGAGCGCCTGGCGTCGGCGCAGGCCGCCGCTCTCGAGATCGGATACGTAGAGCAGGGCGACGGCGTCCGCGAGGATGGGGCCGCCCGAGTGGGGATGCAGCGGCCCGACGAGGAGCGGATAGGCGCGCTTCTCCGACCGTCGCGAGATCGCGAGCACGGCGCTCTCCGCCATCCGCCCATCGGTGGATGCGGAGACGGCCTCCTCGATCGCGCGGCGCAACGCGGCGTCCTCGCCGGCCTTCGCCGCGTGCGGGATGCCGTCGGAGAGGGAAAGTCCGTCGTTCGCCTCGAAGATCGTGCGCGCCGCGCGGTTCGTCATCAGCGCGATGCCGCGCGCGTCGAGGAGTGCGACGCCGGTCGGGAAGCGATCCATCGCGTCGGTGAGGGCCTGGTGGCGACGCGTCTGGGCGAGCAGCCGGTAGCCCAGGGCCAGGTGCGGAGCCAGCAGGTCTCCGAAGGCCAGATGTGTCCCGTCGAGGGCGCCGCTCTCCTTCGTCGGGAAGATCGCCAGGCCCGCGACGGGGCGTCCCTGATCGAGTGCGATCGTGTGGCCCATCGGCGAGTGCGGTCCGAGCCCCTGCGGCACCATCCAGTTGCGATAGAAGTCGCTCTCGTGGAGGTGCTCTTCGGAGATCACTTCGGAGGCGAGACCGAAGCGGCCGACGAAATGGCGGCGGCGCGCTTCTTCCCAGGGAAGTCCCTCGGTCGCGTGCTTCACGAAGAGTTCGAGGTACTCGTCGCGGAATCCGCGCGACGCATAGACGACGCGCGACAGCGGAAAGCCGGGCAATTGCAGCGCCAATCCCACCGGCGCACCGAGCAGGGCGTCGGAGAGCGTCTGGACGAAATCCTGCCAGCGCGACGGGTCGAGCGTCGCTTCGTAGATCTGTTGAACGAGAGGGAGCGCCTGAGCGCGGTCCAACGGTCTTCCGCCCGGGAGAAAGAGAACGCGTGGCGAAAGGTTACCCGAACGAATGAGGCCCGCCCCGGCGTAGGGAGCGGGCCTCGAGGATCAATCATCGGCGCAAGTCTTCGAAGGTGATTGTCCTCAACCGAGGAGAAACCGGAGCGGGCATCGTGGGCACTGTGGCGACGCCGGTCCCTCATCCGCCGACGCCACTGACCGCTCCAGGTCCGCCACGGGAAATTGTGGCGCAACGGGACGCAGATGGCGTCACCCATTTGGAGGCCGAAAAGAGGCGAGCGCCCGATGCGCCACGGAATTCGGGGAGCCCTCTGGCGCGCGGATCCCCGGTCGATTTCCCTCGGGGGCTACTCCGCGAGCTCGTGGAGCGGCGGACACGTACAGACGAGATTCCGGTCGCCGTAGGCGTTGTCGATCCGGCCCACGGGCGGCCAGTACTTGTGATCGTGCAGCCAGGTCGCCGGCCAGGCCGCCCGCTCGCGCGAGTAGCCGTGGCTCCATTCGTCGCCGGACACCTCGCGGGCGGTGTGCGGCGCGTTGCGCAGCGGGTTGTCCTCGACGTCGAGCGCGCCGGTCTCGATTTCGCGGATCTCTTCGCGGATCGCGATCAGCGCATCGCAGAGCCGATCGAGTTCGGCCTTCGGCTCGCTCTCGGTCGGCTCGATCATCAGCGTTCCCGGCACCGGGAAGCTCATCGTCGGCGCGTGGAAGCCGTAGTCCATCAACCGCTTCGCGATGTCTTCGACGCGGACGCCGGCGGCGCGTTCGAACGCGCGGCAGTCGATGATGAACTCGTGCGCGACGCGTCCACCCGGTCCGGCGTAGAGCACGTCGTAGTGGGCGCGCAGGCGCGCGGCCATGTAGTTGGCGTTGAGGATCGCGGTGCGGGTGGCGTCGGTGAGACCGTCCGCGCCCATCATCGCGATGTAGACCCAGCTGATCGGCAGGATCGACGGGCTGCCCCACGGTGCCGACGACACCGGGCCGACGCCCAGCACCGGGTCGCCGGGCATGAACGGCTCGAGGTGCTTCGCCGCCGCGATCGGGCCCATGCCCGGTCCGCCCCCGCCGTGCGGAATGCAGAACGTCTTGTGCAGGTTCAGGTGGCAGACGTCCGCGCCGATCGCCGCCGGCGAAGTGAGCCCCACCTGCGCGTTCATGTTCGCGCCGTCCATGTAGACCTGGCCACCGTGACGGTGCACGACGTCGCATACCTCCCGCACCTGCGCCTCGAACACGCCGTGGGTGGACGGGTAGGTGATCATCAGCGCGGCGAGGTCGTTCTCGTGTTCGGCGCAGCGCGCGCGCAGGTCGTCCGTGTCGACGTTGCCCGACTCGTCGCAGCGCACGGCGACGACCCGGAAGCCCGCGATCACGGCGCTCGCCGCGTTCGTTCCGTGGGCGGACACCGGAATCAGGCAGACGTCGCGGTGGGCGTCGCCGCGCGACTCGTGGTAGCGGCGGATCGCGAGCAGGCCGGCGTACTCCCCCTGCGATCCGGCGTTCGGCTGCAGCGACACCGCCGGCAGGCCGGTGATCTCGGCGAGCCAGGTCGCGAGCTCGCCCACCATCGCGGCCGTGCCCTCCATCTGGTCGGCGGGCGCGAAGGGGTGCAGTCCGGCCAGCTCGGGCCACGTGACGGGGAGCATCTCGGTCGTAGCGTTGAGCTTCATCGTGCACGAGCCGAGCGGGATCATCGACGTGGTGAGCGAGAGGTCGCGCGCTTCGAGACGATGCAGATAGCGGAGCATCTCGTGCTCGCCGTGATGCGCGTGGAAGACTGGGTGGGTGAGGATCGCGCCTTCGCGTTCGAGCGAAGCGGGGAGAGGCCGCGTCGCGGCGGGGGCGAGCGCGGCGAAGTCGGGCGGTGTCGCGCCGTTGGCGAAGGCGGCGAGCAGCCGCTCGACGTCGGCACGCGTCGTCGTTTCGTCGAGGGCGACGCCGATCGTCTCGTCGCCGAAGTCGCGCAGGTTGAAGCCGCGCTCAGCAGCGGCCGCGATCACTTCCTTCGCGGTGACGCCCGTCGGCGTCACCCGCAACGTGTCGAAGAAGGCGGCGCCGCTCGTCTCGTGGCCCAGGCGACCGAGCCCCTCGGCCAGCACGCAGGTCAGTCCGCGGACGCGCCGCGCGATGCGTCGCAGGCCGTCCGGCCCGTGATAGACGGCGTACATCCCGGCCATGATCGCGAGCAACACCTGCGCCGTGCAGATGTTGCTGGTCGCCTTGTCGCGTCGGATGTGCTGCTCGCGCGTCTGGATCGCGAGGCGATAGGCGGGTCGACCGTGGGCGTCGCGCGACACGCCGACGAGGCGGCCGGGCAACCGGCGCGCGTGCTCGTCGCGCGTCGAGAGATAGCCCGCGTGCGGACCTCCCGCGCCGAGCGGGACGCCGAAACGCTGGGTGGTGCCGACGGCGACGTCGGCGCCCAGCTCGCCGGGCGGCGTGACGAGCGTGAGAGCGAGCAGATCCGCAGCCATCACGACGAGCGCGCCGCCCTCGTGCACACGCTCGATCAGGTCGCGCGGATCGACGAGCCGCCCGTCGGTCGTCGGGTACTGGAGGAGGACGCCGCAGAGATCCATCCCTTCCGGGTCGGCGCTCTCGGCCGGTCCGACGTGGAGCGAGAGGCCCATCGACTCCGCACGGGTGCGCACGACGCCGATCGTCTGGGGGTGACAGTCCTCGGCGACGAAGAAGCCGCGCTTCTTCTGGCGCGCGACGCCGAAGCACAGCGCCATCGCCTCCGCCGCCGACGTGCCCTCGTCGAGCAGCGAAGCGTTGGCGAGCGGCAGCCCGGTGAGGTCGGACACCATCGTCTGGAAGTTCAGGAGCGCTTCCAGCCGGCCCTGTGATATCTCCGCCTGGTACGGCGTGTACTGCGTGTACCAGCCAGGATTCTCCAGGACGTTACGCTGGATGACCGCCGGCACCAGCGTGTCCGAGTACCCCATCCCGATGCAGCTCTTCAGAACCCGATTCCGCTTCGCGTGCGCGCGAAGTCGCTCGAGCACTGCCGACTCGCCGAGAGCGTTCGGAAGGCCCGAGAGGCGCAGCGCTTCGTCCGCCCGGATGTCCGACGGAATCGTCTGCTCGACCAGCGTGTCGAGGGAGGGGACCCCGATCGTCGCCAGCATCGACTCGACCTCGCCCGCGTCGGGCCCGAGATGGCGACGCGCGAAGTCGTCCGACGGTTCGAGGACGGAGAGCGTGTCGTCGTCGGTGCGGGTCGGCATGGCGAAGGGATACCGGCTCGCGCGAGGGGCTGCCATCGTCGCTGGCGCCGTCGCGGCGCTTCTCTTCGCCGCGCCGCTGCCGGCAGAGGAAGAGCAGGTCGTCGTCTGTCTGGGCGACTCGCTCACCGAGGGATACGGGCTCGCGCCGGAGCAGGCCTATCCCCATCTCCTCGAGCAGAAGCTGCGCGCCGAGGGGCGCTCGGTGCGCGTCGTGAACGCGGGCATCAGTGGTTCCACCTCGGCGAGCGCGGTCGCCCGGCTGCGCTGGCAGCTCAAGAGCGAGCCCGAAGTGGTCGTGATCGCGCTCGGCGGCAACGACGGCCTGCGCGGCGTCGACGTGGAGGCCACCGAGGCGAATCTCTCCGAAGCGATCGCCCTCGCGAAGTCGCGTGGGGTGCGCGTACTCCTCGGCGGGATGAAGATTCCGCCGAACTACGGCTCCGATTACACGACCGCGTTCGAAGCCGTGTTCCCCGCGCTGGCGGAGAAGCACGACGTCGCGCTGATCCCATTCCTCCTGGAGGGCGTCGCGGCCGACCCGGAGCTGAACCTGCCCGACGGGATCCACCCCAACGCGCGGGGCGCGGCGATCGTGTCGCAGACCGTCTTCGAGGCGCTGCGACCGCTGCTCGAAGCGGCAAAGGAGCCGGCCTCTTGATCCTCTCGGTCGACCGGGTCCACAAGTCCTTCGCCGCGCCGTCGGGTCCGATCGAGATCCTCTGCGGCGTCGATCTGCACGTGAAGGAAGGCGAAACCGTCGCGATCGTCGGGGAGTCGGGCAGCGGAAAGTCGACGTTGCTCTCGCTCCTCGCCGGGCTCGACGTGCCGACACGAGGGAGTGTCTGCGTCGACGGCGCCGACCTCGCGAGTCTCTCCGAAGTCGATCTGGCCCGCTTTCGCGCGCGACGGCTCGGGATCGTCTTCCAGCAGTTCCATCTGATGAGCGGGCTCACCGCGCTCGAGAACGTCAGCCTTCCGCTCGAGCTCCAGAACGCCCCGGGCGCACTCGATCGCGCCCGCGAGGCGCTCGACCACGTCGGACTGGCGAAGCGCGCCGACCATCTGCCGTCGCGGCTCTCGGGCGGCGAATGCCAGCGCGTGGCGATCGCGCGCGCCCTCGTCGTCGAGCCGGCGTTGCTGCTCGCCGACGAGCCGTCGGGGAGTCTCGACGCGCGCACCGGTGAAGCGATCGATCGGCTGCTCTTCGAGCTGGTGGAGCGACGCGGCGCCACGCTCGTGCTCGTGACGCACAGCGATCGTCTCGCGGCGTCGTGCGATCGCCGACTCGCCCTCGTCGACGGCGTGCTCTCGGCGGACGCGTGAGCCTCCGGTCGGCGGGTCCTGCGTGATCGCGATGTTGCGGATGGCGTGGCGGGAGGTGCGCAACCACCCGCGCTTCGCCCTGTTCTTCACGGCGAACCTCGCCCTCGGGTTCGCCGGCTTCGTGGCGCTCGACGCCTTCGAGACCTCGGTGTCGCGCGCGCTCGAGGAGCGTTCGCAGGCCTTCCTCGGTGCGGACGTCGCGGTGACGTCGGCGCGCCCGCTCACCGAGGCCGAGACCGCCGACCTCGACGCCGCGGCGGAGGACGACTTCGAGCTCGCCCACGCCGTGGTGCTCTTCTCGATGGCGGGCGCCGACGAACGCGCGCGGCTCGTGGAGCTGCGCGCGGTAGACGAGCGCTTCCCGCTCTACGGCGAGATCGCGCTCGAAGAGGCGGCGGGGGAAGTCCGGACGCGTCTGCGCGAGGGGCCCGGCGCCTGGGTCGATCCGCCGCTGCTCGCGCAGCTCGGCGTCGACGTGGGCGGCGCGTTGCGCATCGGATCGGAGCGATTCGAGCTGCAGGGGGTCGTCACCCGCGACGGTGGCCGCGCCAGCAGCGGCTTCTCGATCGCGCCGCGCGTGTACATCGACCTCGCGCATCTCGACGCGACCGGACTCGTCGCGACCGGGAGCCGCATCGAGTACCAGCGTCTCTATCGCCTGCCCGCCGGGGCCGACCCCGTCGCAGTCGCGACGGCGATGCGGCGGGTGCTTCCCGATCCGCGGACCGCGGCGCGCGCGCACACCGAAGCGACCCGCGATCTCGCGCGAACCTACGGTGCGGTGACGCGCTACCTCGGGATGGTCGCGCTGGTGGCGATCTTCCTCGCCGGGCTCGGCGCCGCGCATCTGTTCCGCGCGCATCTCGGGCGACGCGTGTCCGACCTCGCGATCCTCGTCAGCCTGGGCGCCACGCGCGGCCGTGCGCAGGCGATCTTCCTGATCCAGCTCGCGATCCTCGGCGCCGTCGCCGCGCTGGCCGCCGCCGGTCTCGCGGCGCTGCTGCTGCCCTGGCTCGCCGCGCTGGCGGGCGATGCGCTGCCGCACGGCTTCGTCCCGCGCGTCGGCGGTCGCAGCGTGCTCGTGGTCGTCGCGCTCGCGACGCTCGGCAGCACGGCGTCGTGTCTGCCCCTCGTGGTGCGGTTGCGGCGTTTGCGTCCGTCGGAGCTCTTCGCCGAGCAGGCGCGCCCCGTGCTCGCCAGCGCGCCCCGTGACGCGCTCTGGTGGCTCCCGGCCGCAGCGGGCTTCTTTGCCGTCGCATGCTGGCGGGCGGGCAGCTTCAAGGTCGGGAGTGCATTCGCCGGCGTGTTCGGCGCGTCGGCCGTGTTCTTCGCCGGGCTCGGGGCCGTGGCGATCGCCGGGCTCGCCGCGCTTCCGCGAGCCCGCGGACTCGCGCCGCGGCTGGCGGTGCGCGAGCTGGTCCGCGGACGTGTGCGCACGCTCTCCGGCTTCGTGTCCCTCGCGTTGTGTGCGTTGTTGGTCAGCCTGGTTCCACAGATGCGCTCGGTGCTCGATCGCGATCTCGAGACGCCCGAAGGCCGTGCGCTTCCCAGTCTCTTCCTCTTCGACATCCAACCCGAACAGCGCGAAGCCCTGGCCGAACACGTCGCTGCGAGCGGCGCGACCCTGGAACGCATCTCGCCCCTCGTGCGGGCCCGGCTCGACCAGGTGAAGGGCGAGCCGGTCGCGTCGGCGCCGACCGGCGAGCCGCCGCCCTCCCGCGCGCGCGCCAATCGCGACGCCGACGCAGAATCGCGTCGGCTGCGATCGCGCCGCTACAACCTCACCTACCGGGAAGCCCTGACCGATTCCGAGGTGATGCGCGCAGGGCGACCGTTCTCCGGACCGCGCGATCCCGGCGCGGACGGACCCGCGGAGATGTCCCTCGAGGTCGATTTCGCCGAGCGGCTGGGCGTCGGGATCGGGGACACGCTGCGCTTCGACGTGCAGGGCGTTCCGGTGGAGGGCGTGACCGTCAACCTGCGTGAAGTGCGCTGGAACAGCTTCCAGCCGAACTTCTTCGTGCTCTTCCAACCGGGCGTGCTCGAAGAGGCGCCGGCGATCTATCTGGCGTCGGTGCCGAGCCTCACGCCCGAGGCGCGCGACGCGTTGCAGGCCTCGATCCAGGCCGGGTTTCCGAACGTGTCGAGCATCGATGTCACGCGCGCCGTCGAGCGCCTGCTCGGGCTGGTCGACCAGCTCCAGTGGGCTCTGGCCGGGTCGGCGGGTCTCTCCCTCCTGGTGGGCTGGATGCTCGTCCTCGCGCTGGCCCGCGACGCCGCCCGCGCGCGGCGCTGGGAGATGAACCTGCTCAAGGTGCTCGGCGCCGAGCTCGGGGACATCCGACGGGCGCTCGACATCGAGTTCGGGCTCCTGGGCCTGCTCGCCGGGATGGCCGGGGCGGCGGTGAGTGTCGCGGCGGCGTGGGGGTTGACGCGATTCGTCCTGGAGGTGCCCTGGACGCCCGCGGCAGGCCCGCTGATCGCGCCGCTGCTGGGGATTCCGCTCGTCTGCGTCCTGAGCACGCGGATGGCGGCGCGCCGGGTGCTCCGGGAGCGCCCCCTCGCGCTCCTCCAATCCGCCTCAGCCGGCGCCTCCGCCTGATTTTCGTCTTCCGGTGAACGCCGGGGACCCCTCTGGCGTCCTAGAAACGAGCGCCACCGGAGGAAGGACGATCGTGTTGGATCGCGAAGCCAGTCATATCGATGAGAACCGCCGTGAGCCGCGGCCCTGGTCGCCGGGCTCGATCAGCTCACGGACGCCGAAGGGGACCCCGGCCCCCGCGCGGAAGCGCGGCGGCCAGCCCGTCGCGAGCGCCCGCCGGGCCGACCCGATCGGACCCCTGAACGCGCGCGAGCACTACATGAACCAGATCCAGGACATCCCGGTCCTGAGTCGCGAAGAGGTCGCCGAACTCTCCGACGGTCTCCGCGAGCAGCAGCGCGTCTTCGAGCAGTCGCTGCTCGCGATTCCCGGCACCGCCCGACTCGTCGTCGAGCGCTGGGAATCGCGCCGAGAGGCGGGCCTCGTCACCGCGATCATGTGCCGACACGCCCGCGACGGCAGCAAGCGCAACTGGGGGAAGCACGTCGACACGCACCTCTCGCGCGCGGTGCGCCTGCTCGCTCGCAAGCCCGTCGCGCAGAAGAAGGTCGCCGAGGCGATCGCCTCTGCCGAGCTCTCCTTCGAGCTCCTCGTCGAGTTCCACGGCATGCTGGTGGCCGCGGCTTCGCCCGACGCCGACCCGGCGGAGCGCCGTCGGCTGGGACTCGGCTCTGCGGCCGCCCGCCGCAACCTCGCCGCGGCCGACCGCGCGCTTTCCGAATACCATCGCTTCGTCCAGACCTTCGCGCACCACAACCTGCGCCTCGTCGCGAAGTGCGCCCACCGCTACCGCAGTCTCGGGATCCCGTTCCTCGACCTGATCCAGGAAGGCAACCTGGGCCTGATCCGCGCGATCGAGAAGTTCGAGCCCGAGCGCGGCTTCATGTTCTCGACCTACGCCGTGTGGTGGATCCAGCAGGCGATGATCCGCGCGATCCAGAACCAGCGGCGCACCGTCCGCGTTCCGTCGCACATCTGCGAACAGCAGATCCGCTATCGCCGCGTCGAGAGCGAGCTGGCGGGACGCCTGGGTCGCGACCCGACGACCGAAGAGCTCGCCGACGAGATGGGCATGTCGGCCGACGCCATCGAAGACCTGCAGGCGACGCTCGCGCCGATCCGGTCGCTCAATGCCCCGGCCCCGGGTCTCGAAGACGTCGAATTCGAAGAGACGCTCAGCGACGATCGCGAGGCGGATCCCTCCGAGGGCCTGGCCCGCGAGGAGAAGGATCGCGCATTGGCGGCCCTGCTCGAATCGCTGCCCCCGCGCGAGCGCCAGGTGATCGATTGGCGCTTCGGCCTCTCGAGCGGCGACGAGCCGACGACGCTCGGCGAGATCGGGAAGCGTCTCGGATTGTCGCGCGAGCGCGTGCGTCAGATCGAGGCGTCGGCCCTGTCGAAGCTGCGCGCAACCGCGCACTCCGCCCGGGTGGAAGGCATCTTCGACTTCGACGACGCCGCCTGACCCGGGACTCCGCCGGTCGGCTCGCCCGCGAGGCGCCAACGCGCCTCGTGGGCGAGCAGCCACTCCTTCCGCTCGACACCGCCGGCATAGCCGACGAGTCGACCGTCTCCGCCGATCACCCGATGACACGGGATCGCGATGGCGATCGGATTGTGGTGGTTCGCGGCGCCGACGGCGCGCGCGGCGCCGGGTCGTCCGATGCGGCGAGCGATCTCCCCGTAGCTGGCGGTGCGACCGACGGGGATCTTCCGCAACTCCCGCCAAACCTGTTCCCGAAACCCCGTGCCGGCCGGCGCGAGCGCGATGGCTTCGAGCGCGAGGCAGTCGCCGGCGAACCAGGCGGCGAACGCTTCGCGCGCGGACTCGGCGACGCGACGCGATCGCGTATCGCCCGCGGCCTCGGATCCCCGGACGGTTCCTCCATCCGGCTGGAAACGCGTGGGCTGGAAACGCGTGACGCCAGCGGCCTGCGCGGTGATGAGGTAGGCCCCGATCGGGGTCTCCATCGAAAGCGTGGTGGTCTGCATCGTCGGCTCCTTCGGGAATGCTCGTCTCCCGGGAGCCCAGGTTGGCGCGTCGCTGGCCGCGCGCTGGCGGGAACCGGACGCGAATGAGGCGCATGATCCGTCGCCGTCCGTCCGGTCGATCGGATCGTCGTCTCCGACTGAACCTGGGGGGATCGACGCCCGTTACGCTGGGTCCGGCGCGGGGAGGATGTGATAGCGTTCGATCCGGGTCGCCGACTTCCCCTGCCCATGGAATCGCCACAGCGCGCCCGGTCGACCTCGGAGGTGCGGTGTGCGGAGTATTGCGTTTTGAGCCATCCGCTGATCGAACTCTCGAACGAGAAGGCCGTCCGACAGGCTGCCGAGTTCAAGAACGCCGCCGCCGAAATCACTCCGGAGCGGCTCTCCGAGGCCTACGCGGCCGAGCGCGCCAGCGCGCCGCGCGTGCACGAAGGGGGTCGCACCTACTTCGTGAAGCGTTCGGGAAAGCCCGCCACCGAGCGGCGCAAGAACAAGGACGAGGAGCATCTCGGGGCCGCCCTGGTGCGGGCTTCGGGAGAGAACGGCCACGAACTGCCCGACGATCTAGGTCGTCTCCATCTCCTCGACTATCAGGTGCGCGCGAAGACCGGGCCGGCCGACGAGCCGGAGACGAAGGGCATCACGCGCTTCGATCTGCTCGGTGTCACGACCGAAGGCCGTCTGGTCGTGCTGAGGCTCCGCTATCTCGAGCCGACCGCCACGCGCTGCCGCGTCGGCGACACGCCGCTCCGTCAGCTGCTCGAAGGGCTCGCCTACACCGCGATCGCCGAAGCGAATCGCGAAGACATCGCCGGCGAGATCGCCGAGCGCTTCGGTCACACGGTCTCCGACGAGCCGCCGATGCTGATCGTCGCGGCGAGTCCGCGCTACTGGGAGCTGTGCCGCAAGCGCGCCACCCAGAAGGGCGCCGCCTGGATCAAGGAGATCGACCGCATCGTGGCCGACGCGCCCGAGGCGATCGGACTTCCGGTCCACTTCATGTCGGTTCGCCTCGACAAGGATCCCGGCTGGATCTACGGCGCCGAAGGTCCGGAGCTCGACGGGAACGCGCGATTCCTGCCCGCCTGGGAGCCCGGCGCCGGGAAGATCAAGCCGAAGCCGCGACCGCGTGCGCGCGCCAAGACCGAGCCCGAGAACGTGATCGTCGAAGCCGACCTCTCGCGGCCCGTCCGCAGCTACAGCTTCAACGACAGCTATGCCGCGGGCGACCGCATCGAGCACCCGAAGCTCGGCACCGGCGTGGTGCAGGGCACGGCGGGGCCCGGGAAGATCCGCGTCCACTTCGACGAACGTCAGAGCGTCCTGATCCACGAACGCTCGGCGTGACCGGATCTGTCACACCCGGGTCGTAATCTGGGGTCGAGTCGCCGCTCGCCCCCAGGCGTCGGCCCCCCGGTGTGAGAGAATCGATCCGCTCGCGGAATCCAGGTCCAGGCGGGTCGCGGCGTCCGGGCGGCGACTCGCGTCACATCCCCGATCCGGGCGACGTTTGCGCGCGGAAGGACGAGGCGTCGCATGCAGGGTCCCGCCACCGTCGACCTCGCCGCGTACCGCGCCAATCGCTCCGCGCGGAAGGCGGGCCACAGCGATCGAAGCGACATCACATCTACCGCAGAAGCCCTGTGCGACTCGCTGCGCGCGACGGGGTTCGTCGTGGTGACGGGTCACGGGATCGACCCCGCACAGGTGCAGCGCGCGCATCGGGCCTTCGAGGCGTTCTTCGCACTCGACCCCGAAGTGCGCGCGCGCTACGGCGGCGTTGCCGGCGGCCAGCGCGGCTACACGCCTTTCGGCGTGGAGCAGGCCGTCGGGCATCCCCTTCCCGACGCGAAGGAGTTCTTTCACGTCGGCCCCGACGTCGAGAGCGCGCATGACGACCGGCCCGGCAACGTCTGGCCCGCCGAGGTGCCCGGGTTGCGCGCGGCCTGCACCGAGCTCTTCTCGGCGCTCGAGCGCTGCGCCGCCGATCTGCTCGGCGTGATCGAACACGGTTGTGACCTCCCTCCCGGCTCGCTCTCCGACCTCGTGCGCGACGGCAACCACGTCCTGCGCGCGGCGCACTACCCGGCGCGCGAGCCCGGCGACGACGCGCGCGTGCTGCGGGCGGCGCCGCACGAGGACATCAACCTGATCACGCTGTTGTGCGCGCCGACGGACGCCGGCCTCGAGATCCGCGCCTCCGACGGGCGATGGATCCCCGTCGAGATCGCGCCCGACGCCCTCGTCGCGGACGCGGGCGACATGCTCGCGCGCATCACGGCGGGGGCGATCCCGGCCACCACGCACCGCGTCGTCGACCCGCCGGGAGGCGCCAGGCGCAGCCGCCTCTCGCTGCCGTTCTTCGCCCACCCGCGTCCGGATTGCGTGTTGCGCGTTCTCGATCGCTTCGCCGACGCCGCGAGAATCGCCGACACGCCGCTGCCGCCGCCGATCACGGCCGCTGCGTTCCTCGACGAGCGCCTGCGCGCGATCGGGTTGCTCGAAGACGCCCCCGCCTAGCGCGGGATCAACGCCCCTTCCACACCGGGTCGCGCTTCTCCGCGAACGCGCGCGTCGCCTCGGCGGCGTCCTCCGTGCGACGCAGCGGCTTTCCCAGCTCTTCCTGGAGCGCGTACCCCTCTTCGAGGGAGCGATGCAGCAGCTCGCGGACGCCGCGCCTCGTCTCGCGCACGGCGAGGGGCGCGTTCGCGGCGATCGCGTCGGCGGTGTCGAGAGCGGTGTCGAGCAGGGCGTCGGCGGGGACGACGCGGTTGATCAGTCCGATCTCGGCCGCGCGCGCCGCGTCGATCGGGCGCGACGTCAGCATGATCTCGTTCGCGTGCACCCAGCCGATCTGGCGCGCGAGCATCACGGTCGCGTTTCCCGTCGGATAGAGACCGCGCGCCACCTCTTCGAGCGCGAAGGTCGCGTGCGGCGCCGCATAACGGATCTCGGCGGCGAGCAGGATGTCGCAGCCGATCGCGCGCGCGTGCCCGTTCACCGCGCAGACGAGCGGCGTCTTCAGGTCGAAGCCGGCGAGCGTGGCGGTCTTCACCGCGCGCAGCCCCTCGAAGTCGGCGGGGTCGATCTTCTCGCCGCGCGCGAGCCGCTGCGACGCCGCGATCGTCGTGCGCATGTCCATGCCGCCGCAGAAGACGCGCTCGCCCGCGCCGGTGAGAACGGCGCAGCGGATCTCGTCGTCGCCGGCCACGCGCTCCCAGGCGCTGGCGAGGTCGCGCAGCGTCGCGGGATCGAGGGAGTTCGCGCGCTCGGGACGGTCGATCGTCACGAGGGCGACGTGCGGATGGTCGGGGAGCAGCTCGAGTCGCGCGGACATGGGGCGCGCATTCTGCCACAAGGTTTCGCAAGCGTGGCCTGGGCCTACAGCTTCTCCTCCACGTAGGAGACGAACCGAGGATCCAGGATCACCTTGCCCCGGGTCTCCCACCATCTCCTCGGCCCGGGCTGTCGGACGAAGCTCACGAGTGGGCGGATCTTGGCTTCGAGGAAAGGCTCGTCGACGACCCCGTTCTGGTGATGGAAGTAGAGCGCCTCCAGCGCGTTGCACATCTGCGCGACGGACCGGTGGAACACGCGGCGCTGGTGTTCGTCGAGCGCGTCCGGATCGGTGATCGCGACGCCCGCGAAAGCGTCGGTCTTCGCCATGGCGTCGTTGCCCAGAGCGACGGCGCTCACCCAGGAGTCGATCGCGGAAGAACGAACCGCTCGGGTGTTCAACCGGATCTGGATGGCGAGGTAGACCACCGCGGCAACTCCGCCGATCGCGGCGATCAGCTCGGCCACCGAGCCGAGAGCTTCCCAGTTCATCCGCTTCTCGTCTCCACTCCGTTACTTTGGCAGAGACGGGTCCCACCGGTCGAGCCTCGACCGCACTTCTCACCTAGGGCTCCCTCTGCCACAATGGCGCGTCCCCGTCGCCGGGTGGAGCACGCAGGAGCCGTCGCATGGACTTCGCATGGGAACCCGAACATCTCTCCTTCCTCGAGGAGCTGCGCGACTTCATCCAGAAGTGGCGCACGCCCGAGCTGCTCGCCGAGTACTCCGCCACCTACGGCGCCGGCGGACCCGAGCTCGCGCGCTTCCGTGCAGCGCTCGAAGAGAAGGGCTGGGCGCGGATGTGCTGGCCGAAAGAGCAGGGCGGCGAGGGGAGGAATCTCCTCTACCAGTTCCTCTTCGTCGAGGAGATGGAGTATTGGGGGATGCCGTACGGCAACCTCACCTACACCTCGATCGGTCCCTCGATCCAGCACTTCGGTGACGAGGAGCAGAAGCAGCGCTGGCTTCCCGGCATCTGGGGCGGCGAGTCGACCTTCGCGATCGGCTACAGCGAGCCGAACGCCGGCACCGACCTCGCGTCGTTGCGCACGCGCGCGGTGCGCGTCGGCGACGAGTGGGTGATCAACGGGCAGAAGATCTGGACGTCGCTCGCCGACGTCGCCACCCACATCTGGCTCGCCGCACGCACCGACCCCGATCTCCCGAAGCACCAGGGCATCTCGGTCTTCGTCGTGCCGACCGACGTGGAGGGGCTCACGATCCGCCCGCTGCACGCGATGTACGGCGGACACACCTGCGAGACCTTCTACGACGACGTGCGCGTCCCGGCGGACCACCTCGTCGGCGGGCTCAACCAGGGCTGGGGCATCGTGATGCACGCGCTCAACCACGAGCGCGTCGGCCTCGCGGCGACGGGCGGGCTCGCGCGGCTCTTCGATCAGCTCGTCGCGCATCTCGCGGAGGCGAACCCGGCGAAGCTCGAAGATCCGGTCGTGCGCCGACGTCTCGCCGAGCTCGCGCTCGACCTCCACGAGCACCGCGCCCTCGCGCTGCGCAACGCATGGATCATCTCGAAGGGCGGCACGCCGATCGCCGAGGCGTCGATGGCGAAGGTGTCCGGCACCGAGTTGCGCACCCGCATCGCCAACACCGGGATGGACCTGCTGGGTCGCTACGGCGCCCTCTCGAAGGAGAGCGGCGATCTTGCCCCCGCCGAGGGACGCCTCGAATGGGCATTCCGCATCTCGCCGATCTTCCGCTTCGGCGGCGGCACCAACGAAGTGATGCGCGACATCGTCGCCGGCGCCGGGTTGGGGTTGCCGAGATGACCGCAAGCCGGCGAAGCCGGCGCGCAGCGAGGCGCAGCCGAGCGAAGTCAATGGGGTGCCTCCGCCTTGGAAGACGCACTCGCGTGGAATCATCGAGCCCGTTTTCTCCCGGAGAACTCCCGTGAATCTCGATCTCGACCCGACTCAAGAGCTCCTGCGCGACACGGTCCGCGAATTCCTCGCCTCCGAAGTCCCGCTCGACCGCATCCGCGAGCTCGAACG
>JAHEJV010000042.1:15988-19481 GCA_024638705.1 Deltaproteobacteria bacterium
TTTTCTCCCGGAGAACTCCCGTGAATCTCGATCTCGACCCGACTCAAGAGCTCCTGCGCGACACGGTCCGCGAATTCCTCGCCTCCGAAGTCCCGCTCGACCGCATCCGCGAGCTCGAACGTGACCAGCGCTGGGACGAGACGCTGTGGAAGGCGCTCCACGACCAGGGCTGGCTCGCCTTGCCCTTCGCGGAGGAGCGCGGGGGCGGCGGCGGGTCGCTCGTCGACGTCGGCCTGCTGATCGAGGAGTTCGCGCGACGCGCGGCGATCGTGCCGATCGCGGAGACCCTCACCTGCGGGATCGCGCTCGAGCGACACGCGCCGGGGGAGCGGAGTGACGCGCTCGTCGAGGCGATGCTCGCCGGCAGCGTGCTGCCCGTTCCCGCCGTTCTCGAGGCCGACGACGTCCTCGGTCGCGTGACGCTGCCGCTCGAGGGCGGCCGGGTCAGCGGTGAGAAGCGCTTCGTCGACTACGGCCAGTTCGCGACGCATCATCTCGTGGCCGCGCGCGACGGCGACGAACCCGTGCTCTGCCTGGTCGATGCCGCGTCCGCGCACGTGACGTCGCAGCCGTTGCGCCACATCGGTCGCACGCCCTCCGTCGTCGCGCGCTACGACGGCGCCCCAGCCGAGCGCGTGGCCGGCCCCGAAGCCGTGGCCGCGCTGCTCCTGCTAGGCCGCGCCCTCGCCGCCGTGCAGTGCGTCGGCTCCGCCGGTCAGGCACTCGAGCAGACCGTCGCCTATGCGACGGTGCGCGAAGCCTTCGGCCGTCCGATCGGCACCTTCCAGGCCGTGAAGCACCACGCTGCGAACATGCACGCGAAGGTCGTGTCGAGCCGGCACCTCGCGTTCGAGGCGCTCTTCGCTCTCGAGCGCGGCGTCGCGACGCCGGCGCAGGTCGCGTTCGCGAAGGCGTCCGCCTCCCGGACCGTGCCCGAGGTGACGATGCTCGCGCACCAGATCCACGGCGGGAACGGGATCATCGAAGAGAACGATCTCTATTTCTTCACGCTGCGCGGGAAGGAGCGGTCGCTGGCCTGGGGGAGTGTCGACGAATGCCTGGCGGACGTGGCCGCCGGCATCGATACCCCGGTGTCCTGGCTCGGCTGAAGTCGCCGGGGCGCTCGGCCCACGCGGGTATACTTCCCGGACGCCATGGCGGCCCCCACACGAGCGCAATCCGACCCCTCCAGCGACGAAGCCTGGCTCTTCGGCCGCGGTCTGGACCTCCTCGTCGGGGCCGGCGCCGGCTATCTGCTGACGTTCCCGATCCTGCTCTACATCGCCGCCGAAACCGGCGTCTCGGGCTGGCCGATCCTCGTCGTCGCGGCGATCTCGTTCTTCATCAGCGCCCCCCACTACGGCGCGACGCTCCTGCGCGTCTACGAACAGCGCGAAGACCGGCGGCGTTATGCCTTCTTCGCGATCCATCTCACCGCGGTCCTGGCGGCCGCCTACGTCGCCGGCGTGTACAGCACGCTCGTCGGGTCGTTCCTGATCACGCTCTACATCACGACGAGCCCGTGGCACGTCGGCGGGCAGAACTACGGCATCTCGCTCATGTTCCTGCGTCGTCGCGGCGTTCCGATCTCCCCGCTGGCCAAGCGCCTCTTCTACACGAGCTTCGTGCTCGCCTTCGTCCTCGCCTTCCTCTCCACCCACGTCGCCGACTCGAACGTCGTGTACGCGGCCGGCGCGTCGAGCGGTGGCAACGAATACTCGGTGCTGCGGATCGGTCTGCCGGCGGCGATCGTCGGGGTGACCGCGCCGCTCGTGTTCGCGGCCTACATCGCCTCGGTCGTCGGCGCCTTCTGGCTCCTCTCCCGCGGCGCGCGCTTCGTCGATCTGGTGCCCGCCGTCTCGCTCGTGCTCGCACAGGCGCTGTGGTTCGTCGTCCCGACGCTGCTCTTCTTCGTCGAAGGGTTCTCGTCGAACCTGCTCCCCTTCGCGGCGATCTGGATCTCGGGCGCGCACAGCGCGCAGTACCTCTGGGTGACGACCTACTACGCGAAGCGCGCCGATCCGTCGGTGCGCACCACGGGCTATCTCTGGCGCACGCTGCTCGCGGGTTCGTTCATCACGATCGTGCCGGGGATGATCTTCGCCCCGGCGATGTTCGGCGGCGTGTCGTGGCACGCGGGCCTCGGCGTGCTGCTCTTCGCCGTCGTGAACCTGCACCACTTCGCGCTCGACGGCGCCGTCTGGAAGCTGCGCGACGGGCAGGTCGCGCGCGCCCTGTTGCGCACCGACTCGCCCGAGGCGGGCGAGTCGATCGGCGAGCCCGCGCACGCCAGCGGCCTCTGGCGTCTGGTCTGGATCGGCGGCGCGATCGCATTGGCCGTCGGCATCTACGAACACGCCGAGCGGCAGATCTCGCTCGAGGGGATCACGAATCGCAATCTCGAGCGCGCCGACGCCGCGCTCGGCCGGCTCGCCTGGGTGGGGCGCGATTCGGCGGCCGACCACGTCGTCCTCGGCGACGCCTACGCGCGGCGCGGCGACGTGGCCGACGCCGAGCGCCACTACCGTCGGAGCCTGGTGGTGCAGCCGACCCCCGAGGCCTGGCTCGGACTGGCGCAGATGCACGAGGCTTCCCGCAAGTGGGATGCCGCCCTCGCTGCGTATCGCGCAGCGCTCTTCCAGTCGCGCGAGGACGCGGAGATCGGCATCGCCCTCGCCGGGTTCGTCGACCGCGCGACGTCGCGGGGCGCGTCCGACGCCGCGGCGCTCCGCGCCGAGTCCACCCGCGTCCTGACCGCGATTCTCGAAGGCGACCCGGGCCACGCCGGCGCGAGCCAGGCGTTGGCGCGCGCCTACGAGGCGGAAGGCAGGCACGCCGAGGCGGCCGACCTGCTCGAGAAGACGCTCGGGCACACGCGGGGTGCAGCGCGCGGCGAGCTGGTGAACGAGATCGCCCGGCTGCGACGCGCTGCCGATGCGAAGCGCGCGGCCGACGCGACGTCGTGAAGCCGCGTCACCTCGTTCTCTCCCTGCTGCTCTGTGCCGCTTGCGCGGGAGGTCCGACGGCGCGACTCGAAGTCGATGCGCCCGACGCCGCCACGCCCTGGACCCATCTCGATGTCGCGGACGAGGCGGGCGACTTCCGCTTCGCGATCGTGTCGGATCGCACCGGGGGCCACCGCGACGGTGTCTTCGCGCGGGCGATCGAAGTCTTGCAGCTCATCCACCCCGCGTTCGTGGTGAGCGTCGGCGATCTGATCGAAGGCGAGGTGACGGACGAAGTCGAGATCGACGCGATGTGGACCGGGTTCGAAGCCCTGGTCGAGCCGCTCGAGGCGCCGTTCTTCTACGTCCCGGGAAACCACGACTACTCGAACCCGACGATGGCGCGCGAATGGACGCGTCGCTTCGGACCGTCCTTCTACCGTTTCGAATATCGCGACGTCCTCTTCCTCGTCCTGAACAGCGAGCTCTTCTCCGGCTACTACACCCCGGGCGAGCCGGTCCCGGGCGGCGCGACCTCGGAAGAGCAA
>JAHEJV010000326.1 GCA_024638705.1 Deltaproteobacteria bacterium
CCTCCCGGTCACGACGACCTGGAAACCACACCAGGGAGGGCGAGCCATCGGGCGGAGGGATCCCCCTGACCCCGGCCGCGGGTCATGAGGCGCAAAGCGCAGTCGCGCAACAGCGCGTCAGCGCGACGGCGCGACAGCGCGTCAGCGCGTCAGCGCGACAGCGCGACAGCGCGACAGCGCGACGGCGCGACAGCGCGACGGCGCGACGGCGCGACAGCGCGACGGCGCGACAGCGCTGCACCGAAGCGCGTCAGCGCGACTGCACGACGACGACCGTCGCACTCTCCAACTCCGGATCGAACACGACCCGCGCCTCGCCCCGATCCAGCTGGCGCCGCACATCCGCCACCTTCTCTTCGAGACTCCGCTCCACCGCCCCATAGTCCGTCCCGTCCCGGGAAACGAACTCCTCGATCAGCGCCCGCAGCACGTCGGCCGACAACTGATCCACCGGTATCTCGACTCCCTCTTCGGGCATGGCGCCTCCCGACCCACGCTTCGCACGCACGCCCGCCCGCGGCAAGCCCGGCACTCGGCTATGCTCGCCCGCCCCTTGGGGACGCCAGACACCCATGCGCATCGCCGACCTCTACCGCCAGAAACAGCCCGTCTTCTCCTTCGAGTTCTTCCCGCCGAAGACCGAGAAAGGCGTCACCGCGCTCTTCGAGGCGATCCGCGAGCTCGCGAAGCTCGAGCCCGACTACGTCTCGGTCACCTGTCCGCTCGAGAAGCCGCGCCGCCCGCTCACCTTCGAGCTGGTCGCGCGCATCCAGCGCGAGATCGGCATCACCGCGATGGCCCACCTCGTGACCGTCCTCTACACGCGCGAGGAGGTCCGCGAGGTGCTGATCGGGTTGCGCGATGCCGGCGTCGAGAACGTCCTCGCCCTGCGCGGCGATCTTCCCGAGGGCGCCGACCCGGACGCACCGCGCGATTTCCCGAACGGCTCCGACCTCGCCGCCTTCGTGCGCGAGTTCGGCTTCTCGATCGGCGGCGCGGCGCATCCGGAGATGCACCCCGACTCCACCGAGTGGGCCGGCGACATCGCCGGCGCGCGCGCGAAAGTGGACGCCGGCTGCGAGTTCCTCGTCACTCAGCTCTTCTTCGACAACGCGGACTACTTCGCCTACGTCGACCGCGCGCGAGCGGCCGGCATCGAGGTGCCGATCGTGGCGGGCATCATGCCGGTGACGAGCGTCGCCGGGATCCGACGCATGGCCGCGATGAACGGCAACCGTCTCCCCGACGAGCTCACCGCCCAGCTCGACCGCGTGGACGGCGACCCGGAAGCGGTCGCCGCGGTGGGCGTCCAGTACGCGACGCTCCAGTGCGAAGAGCTCCTGGCCCAGGGTGTACCGGGCATCCACTTCTTCACGCTCAATCGCTCGCCGGCCACGCGGAAGATCCTCACCGCGCTGCGCGAGAAGGGCGTAGCCTGATCGCCCCGCTCTGCCGTGCGGCGGCGGTTCTCGCGGAACGCGAGCGGTGCGGCCCGATCGACTTCGTCCTAAGATTTCGCCGAGCCCCCACGACACACCCTCCCCCCGCTGAGGGATCCGTCGTGACCCTTCGCACCCCGAAACTTCGCACGCTGGCAGGACCTCTCGCCGCGTTGCGCCGCGGGCTCGTCTGGCTTCCGCTCGTCGCCGTGCTGGCGCTCGCACCGGGCATCGCTTCGGCAGAGGGCCCGAGCGTGGTCAAGGAGGGCGGCTTCGGCCTCGCCGCCGCCGTCGTGAGCCTCGGCTACGGACCGCTCAAGATCGCCTACGCGCTCTCCGGCCTGGTGCTCGGCGGCGGCTCGTACCTGTGGACCTGGGGCGACCAGACGACGGCCATGACCGTCGTGGCGATGTCGATCGGCGGCGACTACGTCGTCACGCCGCGCCACCTCGGCGGCATCGACGACATCCGTTTCACGGGAAATCCCGGGAAATGACACGCCGCCCGGCGTTCAGATTCCGGAAACCGTCCGCGCGTCGTGGGCGGTGGCGTCGTCGAGGTGCGCCGTGCAGCCGAGCACTCGAACGGTGAACGGCGCGTTCGCGTCGGCGATCGTGACGGCGGTGTTGCCGAAGCCGGACGGCGCCGGCGCGCCCGCCAGATCGAGCCGCCGCGACACGATCGAGTGCACGAGCAGGCCGTGGCTCACCAGCACGAGATCGCCGTCGAGCGACGACGCGCGCGCGACGGCGCGCTCCCACGTCGCGTCGGCGCGGGCGTGGAGGTCGTCCCAGCTCTCGCCTTCGGGCGGCATGTAGCCCGGCGCGAAGGGGTCGGTTTCGAGCTCGTCGTACGACCGTCCACGCAGCGCGCCGAAGTTGCGCTCGCGCAATCCGACGTCGATTTCGAGCGCGGCGCCGGAGGCGTCGCGGATCGCCTGGGCGGTGCGGTGCGCGCGCGCGTAGTCGCTCGCGAGGATCGCCCCGATGCGATGCGCGCGCAGACGCGCCGCCACGCGCAGTGCCTGGGCCTCGCCGCGCTCGGAGAGCGGCGTATCGGGAAACTGGAGGAAACGTCGGACGTTGCCTTCGGTCTCGCCGTGGCGGACCAGCACGATCGCCACGACTAACTTTCGACGCAGCGGTTCTGGAGGATGCCGATCCCGTCGATGCCGCTGGTGATCTCGTCGCCGGGCTGGAGATAGCGGCGCGGATCGCGCACCGCGCCGACACCCGCGGGCGTCCCGGTGAAGATCAGGTCGCCGGGCTCGAGCGTGCAGTAGCGCGAGAGATAGGCGACGAGCTCGGGCACCGGGAAGATCAGGTCGTTCGTGCGATCTTCCTGGAGCCGCTCGCCGGACACTTCGCACCACAGCGGCAGGTCGTTCGGATCGTCGAAGGCGTCGAGCGACACGACCGCAGGGCCGATCGGACCGTAGGTGTCGGCCGACTTCCCCATCGAGAATTGCGGCGGCTTGCCCGCGAACTGGAGCGCCCGGTCGGAGATGTCCTGGCCGACGCAGTAACCGGCGACATGGTCGATCGCTCGGCCCTCGTCGATATTGCGGCCGCTGCGCCCGATCACCGCCACCAACTCGACTTCGTAGTCGACGCGCTCGGACGTCAGCACGACGTCGGCGCGCGGCCCGGCCAGGCAGCTCGGAAACTTCGTGAAGATCAGCGGCTCCTTCGGGATGTCGAGCCCGGCCTCGGCGGCGTGGCCGCGATAGTTGAGCCCGACGCCGAACACCTTCTGTGAACGCGTCACCGGCGGACCGAAGGTCGACTCGTCGATCGTCCCGTCGCCGGCGTCAGCGTCGAGCCCGGACGCCCAGTCGCACAAAGCGTCCCAGTCGGCGATCGCGTCCATCACGTCCGCGCCGAAGCGCCCGCCCGAACTGCTTTCGAGGTCGACGAGACGACCGTCCACATCGAGACCGGCGCGACCGGCGGCATTCACGAGTCGGATTCCCATGCGCCCTGCCTATCCCATCTGCTTCGTGAACTGGGCCATGTCGAAGTAGTCGCGCCAGGCGGTGATCTTCCCCGACGCGTCCACTTCGAACGATCCCATCACCGGGAGCTCGATCTCCTTGCCGTTGATCGTGAAACGATCGACGCGCTCGGTGAGGACGACGCCGTTCGCCTCCGCGATCGCGCGCACCTCGAACTCGGCGCTCGTGGCCGGATCGAGGAAGCCGCGCAGCGTCGTGCCGATCGCCTCGTGGCCGGTGACAGGCGCGATCGGGATGTTGTGGTAGACGGCGTCGGTGGCGAAGAAGCCGAGCAGCTCGGCGACGTCGCGGCGCGGCACCGCGTTGCAGAAATCCGTGACGATCTGGGTGGGGTTCATGGTCGGCATTCTAGTGCCTCGCCGGGGAAAAGGGCGGCGCCGCCGGCGGGGAGAATCGCCGTCGGGGCTCGCGTCGCGCGAACGCTTCCGATAGAGCTGCGGCGTGAAGATCGCGCGGCCGCCCCACCGCTGGAACCTCTCCCCCCGCCGGGCCGCCGACGTGCAGCGCCGGCTCGCCGGTCGCGTCCGCATCGAGGCGCCGGCCTCGACACCGCGGCGGGTCGCCGGCGTCGACTGCGCCTACGCGGAGGCGCGCTGGATGCAGCCCGCCCCGATGGGCTCGGACTGCATCGCCGCGGCAGTCGTGTGGGACGTCGCGACGGGTGAGGAGGTCGAGCGGCGCATCGCGCGACGCCCCGTCGCCTTCCCGTACATCCCGGGCCTGCTCTCCTTCCGGGAGGTCCCGGCGATGCTCGCCGCGCTGCGTGCGCTCGACACCGCGGTGGACGCGATCTTCGTCGACGGCCACGGGAGGGCCCATCCGCGCCGCTTCGGCATCGCGTGTCACGTCGGTGTGCTCTGCGACCTGCCCTGCGTCGGCGTGGCGAAGAGCGTTCTCGTCGGCGCGTTCACCGAGCCCGCCGCGTCGCGCGGCGCGCGACGGGCGCTGCGCGACGGCGGCGAGCGCATCGGCACGGCGCTGCGCACGCGCGACGCCACGAAGCCCGTGTTCGTGAGCGTCGGTCATCGCATCGATCTGCCGTCGGCGGAGCGCCTCGTCCTCGCGTGCGGCGCCGGCCGACGTCTCCCCGAGCCGACGCGCCTCGCCGACCGGGCGGTGGCCGAGGCGAAGCGGTCGCGCGCGGACGGCAGACGACGAGAGGCCTAACACACCCCGATGCGCGCGAGGCGCCGCTCCATCTCCACCGCACCCGTCCGAGCCACTTCGCTTCCGGGTGCGATCGCGAGCGCTCCGCGATAGGCCGCCAGCGCTTCCGCTGCGCAACGACTACGCGCTGCCCGGTCGATCCGCTCACCGGCGTCGCCGGGGAGGATTACAGGTCGAGCGTATGGAAGGTCAGCGCGACGCGGTAGGCCTGGAACGACAGGGTCGATCCGACGCCGGCGGCGGCGTAGGCCAGCTCTTCGGGGATCTCTTCGATCACGACGATGCCGCGCACCTGCCTGCTCTCCGGCGCGAGGTGCTTCCTCACATAACCGATGCGCGCGAGCATCTCCGGCATCAGCGATTCGACGTCGCGCGGGTCGGGCACCATCACGACGACGAAGTCGCCCTGGGCGTCGCGGGCGAGCAGGTCGATCGCGCCGACCGGCGTGCGGAAGTCGACGCCGACGATGTCTTTCTTCACGTCGCGGTAGATCGCGAGGTCCGGCTGGAGCAGGCCGGGCTGCTCCGCGACCAGCGTCCGCACCTGGGCGGCAGAGAGATGGAAGACGGCCGGTCCGGGCTCGACGTCGAGGGTGCGTCTCTGGGGCGCGACCATGGGCGGCTCCTGCTTCAGATCGTCCGCCGCGTCGGGCTCGACCGCGCCGGCGAGTACGTCCACCTCGCCG
>JAHEJV010000043.1 GCA_024638705.1 Deltaproteobacteria bacterium
GCGACGACGCCGCTCTCGAGCAGGATCGACGCACCGACGCGCCAGCGCCCGAAGCCGAGCGCGCGCAGCGTGCCCATCTCGCGGATGCGCCGGCTCATCGTGGCGTACATCGTATTGGCGCCGGCGACGATCGCGCCGAGCCCCATCAGCGCGCCGATGATGTTGCCGAGGTAGATGAACGCGATCGAGGCGCGCTGGAGTCGCGCGTAGTAGTCGGGCTCGGTGCGCGCCGAAACCGAGATACGTCGCGAGTTCTCGAGCCGTTCGACGAGCGCCTGCGCCGCGCCGGCGCCGCTCGTCCGAAGCACGACCGCCGACGCCGCGCGCCGGGCGCTCGCGCCGCGCAGATCCTCGAGCGCTACCCAGATCTCGCTCTCGAAGAGCTGTCCGCCGGCGCCGAGCACGCCGACGACGCGATGCCGCCGCCCCTCGATCCACAGCTCGGAGCCGATCTTCGCGCCGCCGAGGCTCTCGGGGAGGAGCCGTCCGATCAACACGTCGCCGGGCTCGCTGGGCAGGCTGCCCGCCACGAGGCGCACGCTCGGGTGGACGCGGAAGGCGTCGGGCGTGAACCCGCGCACGTTGATGTAGCGCTGGGAGGCCGGGTCGTCGGGCGGCGCGCCCGGCAGCGGGATGCGACGCATGCCGAGCATTTCGACGCTGGCGAGCGGGAAGCCGTCGGCGTCGCGCAGCACGCCCTCCGCATAGCGCGCGCCGTTCACCGTCGGCGTGTCGAGCGTCGAGCTCTCGGCGCTGCTCGCGCCCTTCGAGAGCACCACGACGTTCGCCGGATCGCCGGTGCCTGCGGCGACGGCGCCGAGCGAATCCGCGGTCGCGCCCATCACGACGTAGACCATCACCGAGACCGCGACGCCGAAGACCGTGACGGCCGTCGCACCCTTGCGCGCGAGCGCGTTGCGCCACGCATAACGCAGCGGGAGCAGCACGCCGCCGAGCGCACTCATCGCGTGCTCCTCATTCGTCGAACCGCAGTGCGTCGGTGATCGTCATGCGCACCGCGTTCCAGGCGGGTTGCGCGCCGGCGAGTGCGCCGAGCGGGATCGAGAGCAGCGCGGCGCGCAACACGACGGACGGGTCGGTGACGAACTCGAAGCCGACGCCGGGGATCGAGACCTGGCCGCTGCTGAACACCGCCCACGCCGTCACCGCGCCGACGACGCCGCCGCACACCGCGACGACGATCGCCTCGGAGAGCACGAGCCCGAGCACGCGTGGCGTGCCGAAGCCGAGCGCGCGCAGCGTGCCGATCTCGCGAGTCCGCTCGCGCACGCCGATCGCCACGCTGTTCGCCACGACGAGCAGGGTCACGAGGAGCGCGAGATAGCCGACGAGGCGCAGTCCGGCCATCGCGTCCGACAGGCTCGCGATGAAGGGGGCGAGGTGCGCCTTCTCGGTGATCGTCTCGGTCGGCGTCGTGAAGTGCGCGAAGTGGCGGTCGATCGCGTCGGCGACGGCGGGGGCGATGCCCGCGTCTGCCGTGCGCACCTGGATGTAGGTCACGAGTCCGGCGCCGCCCACCACCTTCTCGAGATAGTCGAGGCGCACGACGGCGACGCGGTCGAGGCGGTCGCCGCGCGCGATGTCGCCGCGGATCACGAAGGAGACCGACGGCAAGGGGCCGCGACCGCGGATCGTCACCTCGTCGCCGACCTGCCAGCCGTTGTCCTCGAGCATCCGCTCGCCGACGAGCGCGGCGTCGCGTTCGGTGAGCAGGGCGCGCAGCTCGTCGCCGGTGACGCCCATCGGCACGCCGAGCTTCAGGTGCGCGTCGGGCTCGGTGCCCATCGCGACGGCGAACGACCCCTCGCGCTGTCCCGAACCGAAGTGGAAGCGCACCGGGGAGGCGGCTTCGACGCCGGGCACGGCCTCCACGGCCTGCGTGTAGTTCGCGGGGAGCGTCGCCCGCCAGTGGCCGCCCCCCTCGTCGGGCCGCACGAAGAGCATCGCGTCGCTCGACGTGCCGCGGACGATGTGGCTCATCGTGTAGAGCAGGCTCTCGAGCGAGGTGAAGAGGAAGAAGGCGATCACCAGGCCGAGGAAGGTGAGCGCGGTGCGGCGCGGGCTGCGGCGCAGCTGGCGCAGCACGAGCGGGACGAGGCGCGCGACCTGGACGCCCGCGTTCACCGCGCCCGATCGTCCGGCGCTCATCGGCCCTCCACCAGCCGACCCTTCTCGAGATGGACGAGCCGCTGCGCGCGGTCGGCGGCGCGCGGGTCGTGGGTGACCATCACGAAGGTCGTGCCCGCCTGGCGGTTGAGGCGCTGCATCAGCGCGAGCACCTCTTCCGCGTTGTCGCTGTCGAGGTCGCCGGTGGGCTCGTCGGCGAGCACGAGCAGCGGGTCGTTCACGAGCGCGCGCGCGATCGCCACGCGCTGCTGCTCGCCGCCGGAGAGCTCGCCCGGACGGTGATCGCTGCGGTGGTCGAGGCCGACGATGCGCAGCGCCGCTTCGCAGCGGTCGCGGCGCTCGTCGGCGCCGTACTCGGAGATCAGGAGCGGGATCTCGACGTTCTCGAGCGCCGACAGAACGGGGATGAGGTTGTAGAACTGGAAGATGAAACCGATTTGTTGGTTGCGCCAACGATCGAGCTCGCGCTCCTCGAACTCGGCGAGCTCGCGTCCGTCGATGCGCAGGCTGCCGCGCGTCGGCCGGTCGAGGCCGGCGATCAGGTTGAGCAGCGTCGACTTCCCCGAGCCCGACGGGCCCATCAGCGCGACGAACTCGCCGTGTGCGATCTCGAGGGAGAGGTCGGAGAGCACCGGCACTTCGTTGCCGCCGCGCCAGTACGACTTGTGCAGGCCCGTGATCTCGACGAGCGCGTGGGCGGCGTCGCGCGGCGCGTCGCTCACGATGCGCCGAGAGCCACCGGATCGCCGTCCTGCAAGGTGCGCGGGGGCGAATCGACGAGCGGCGTGCCTTCCTGCGGCCCTTCCTCGAGGACGAAGTAGCCGTCGTCCGTCTCGCGGCCCGCCACCGGGACGGCGCGCGCCACGTTGTCGTCGACGGTGAAGACGACCCGCCGTCCGTCGCGTTCGATGACGGCGGCGGTCGGCGCCGCGCGCAACACCTCGATCGTCCCGGTGGGCTCGGAGGCGAGGAAGCTCACCTTCGCCGACATCTCGGGCAGCAGCGCCGGGTCGGGCTCGCGGATGCGCACCGTCACCGGCACGATCCCCTTCTGGCGGTCCGCCATCGCGGCGATCTCGATCACGTCGGCGAGGTAGCGCTTGCGCGGCATCGCCTCCGGTGTGACCAGCGCGACGGCGCCGATCGCGACCTTCGAGATCTCGGTCTCGCCGACTTCCAGCGCGACTTCGAGCGAGGAGAGGTCGGCGAGGGTGACGAGGGCGGTGCCCGGATCGCCCTCGGCGGTGACGCCGATGGTGAGGAACTCGCCGACGTCGCGGATCTTGCGGATCACCGTGCCGTCGATCGGCGCGCGGATCTCCCGGTTGTCGATGGCGACCTGCGCGAGGTCGCGGCGGGCGCGCGCCACGGCCTGCTGGGTGCGCGCGCGATCGACTTCGGCGGTCGACGCGGCGCCGCGCTCCGAGAGACTCAAGACGCGTCGCAGCTCGCGCGCCGCGTCGTCGTACTCGGCGCGCGCCAGCGCGAGCGAAGCGCGCGCTTCCTCGCTCTCGAGCCGCGCGATCAGGTCGCCCGCCGCGACGCGCTGGCTCTCGGCGACGGGCATCTCGACGATCTTCCCCTGCGCCTTGCTCGACAGCGTGATCTGGCGGTGCGCCTCGAGGTAGCCCGAAGCGGAGAGCGTGACGGCGGGCGCACCGACGTCGCGCCACGCGACGGTCACGAGCGAGACCTCGGGCGGAGCGTTCAGGCTGCGCCACACGGCGTAGCCGCCGAGCGCGAGGAGCAGCAGGATCGCGACGACCCAGCGGCCGCGGCGACGTCGGCGGGTCGACGCGGGCGCCGCAGACTCGCCGCGCAGCACGGCGAGGTCGCGCTCCAGGGCGCGGTCGGCGGGGCGCGGCGAGGCGTCGGGTGTGGGGTGGGGGTGTCCCTGGGTCATGGGTGCTCGGGGCCGCGGGCGTCTGCGAAGGCTAGCGTCTCCCGCCGCAGCGGCCGCCGGACGGCCCGGACGCGTCTCAGGTCATCAACTCGCCGGTGTTCACGAGCAGGTGCTGGCCGGTGATCGCCTTCGCGCGGTCGGAGCAGAAGAAGAGGGCGGCCTCGGCGACTTCGCCGTCCTCGGTCATGCGGCGCATCGCGAAGTCCTTCGTGATCTCGTCGGTCACTGCCTCGAGCGTGCGGCCCTCGTTCTTCGCCTTCGCCGACAGGAACCCCTCGACCGGCGGCCCCCACATCCAGCTCGGCACGACCATGTTCACGCGCACGTTGTCCGGCCCGAGCTCCTGGGCGAGGTAGTACATCGCCGAGAGCAGCGCGCCCTTCGACGCCGCATAGCCCGCTTGGGGAAGCGACGGCTTGAACTGCGACTGCGAGCCGATCAGCACGACACCGCCGCCGCCCGCCTGCTTCATCGCGGGATGCACCGCGCGCAGGAGCGTCAGCGTTCCGAGCACGTTCGTCTCGTAGCACTTCCTCCAGTTGTCGAAGTCGGTGTCGTGGAGTCCGCCGAAGGCGTTCTCGTAGGCCGCCACCTGCACGAGGCCGTCGATCGCGCCGAAGCGCTCGATCCCGTGCGCGACGAGCGCTTGACACGCTTCGGCGTCGGCGATGTCCGTCGGGCGGTACGCGACGCGCGCGCCCGACGGATCGACTTCCTTCGCGGTCTGTTCGAGCACGCCTTCGGTGCGCGCGGCGAGCACCACGTTCGCGCCGTCGCGCAGCGCGCCTTCGACGACGTGGCGTCCGAGACCGGCGCCGACGCCGGCGACGAGAATCGTCTTTCCTTCGAGCATCATTCGCTCCCTTTCAGGTGCATGTTTCCGTGGCCTGGAATCAGCGGCAGGTCGAGCGCGGAGAGCAGGCCCGGCTTCGCAGCACAGACCGCGGGAATCGCGTTCACCGCCCGCATGCCCGTCGCGAGGCAGCCGCCGGCGTTCGCGTCGCCGCTGGCGCCGCGCAGCGCCGTCTCCTGCACGATGTTCGGGCTGCCTTCGATCACGATGCGATAGGCGTCGTTCTCTTCGATCTTCGCGCGCGGCCAGTCGGGCGCGGCAGCGTTGGTGATGCGGTTCGTGTGCTCGACGATGATGCGCGGCTCGCCTCCCACCCAGCCGCGGATCTCGAAGCGCACCGCGGCGCAGCAGCCAGGCTCGATCGCGCCGAGCGGATACTCGATACGCTCGGGCGCCTCCCACTTCTCCCACACCGTGTCGATCTTCTCGAGCTCGACGCCCATCGCGTCGGCGACCATCGGCACCGTGTGGCCCCAGGAGAAGATCAGCACCTCGGGCTTTTCGAGCAGCGCCTCCTGCTCGATCGGATCGCCGAGCCCCATCGGCGCGTAGTCGCCCGTGTAGGTGGAGTAGTCGAGGATCTCCTGGATGCGGATGCGATCGACGCGGCCGCACACCCCGGCGAGGGTCATCGGCAGCAGGTCGTTCATGAACCCGGGATCGATGCCCGTCGTGAAGCAGCTCGTGCCGCCTTCCCGGCACGCCTTCTCGATCGGCTCGATCATCGAGGACGGGCACGACTTCGGATAGACGAACGGGGTCATCGCCGTCGACACCACGTTCTTCCCGGCGCGCAGCGCGCGCGACAGGTGGTCGATGTTCTGGCCGGCGAGCGCCGCCGTCGGGCCGAAGTGGGCGACGGCGTCGGCGGGCAGGGTGAGCGCTGCGTCGAGGTCGGTCGTCGCGGCGACGCCGATCGGGGCGATGCCGGCGATCTCTCCGGCGTCGACGCCGTCCTTTGCCGGATCGTGGACGACGCAGCCGACGATCTCGAAGTCGGGATGCACGACGAGCTCGCGGATCACCATCTTGCCGACGAAACCGGTGCCCTGGACGATCACTTTGTAGGTCATTGGGGGTCCTCGCTGGCGGCGAAGAGTCGCAAATCCGGGGACGCGCTTCTAGGATGCGGCGCATGCTGCGTCCGAGACGCCCGCGGAGAGGGCTGTGGATCGCGGGGATGCTGCTCGTCGGCGTCCTCGCCGCCTGCGCGAATCCGTCGACCGAGGCCACGCGCTCCCCGCCGGTCGCGACCGACGCCCCGCCCGCCGCGGCATATTTCTCCGACCCGCTGCTCGCGCACGTCCGCTTGTCGCCGGACGGCGAGCGCGTCGTCGGCGTCGCGACGCGCGACGCCACGCGCATGCTCGTCGAGCGGCCCGTAAGAGGCGGCGAAGTCCATTACCTCGACAAGTTCGACGACCCGGCGACGCGGATCGCCGCGGTCGGATGGGCGGGGAATACGATCGTCGTCGTCGGGGTCGGGGGGCGCGAGCGCGTGCTCGGCATCGATCGGCGTGTCGTCGACGTGCACGCCTTCGACCTCGCGCCGTTCCGTCCGCTCCAGATCGCCGACGCCACGCGCTTGCGCGCCTCGCCGCGTGCGGCGCCGTTCCTGCACTGGCTCCCCGACGACCCCGATCGCGTGCTCGTGAACGAGGGCGACCCGGACGGCTCCGTGCATCCGCGGCGCGTTTCCGTCCGCACGGGCGTCGGAGCCGACGTGACGCCCGAGGGCTTCGTGGCGGAGGCCTGGTACGCCGACCGGCGCGGCGTCGTGCGCGCGGCGCACGTACGCGACCCCGACGGCCTCACGATGTCGGCGTGGGCGCGCGTCGCGTCGGAGGACGCGTTCGTCGCGCTGTCCGTCGACGATTTCACCCACGAGTCGAGCCTCGCGTTCGCGGGGTTCAGCGAAGACCCGCGGAGCGTCTACGTGTACGGCGAGACGGAGTCGGGACGGCGTGGCGTCTACGCCTACGACCTCGTGGCGCAGCAACGCGGTGCCCTGCTCGCCGCGGACGAGGACTTCGATGCGACGCGTCTCGTCCACGCCCCGGGCACCGAGCGCCTCGTCGCCGTCGAGTTCGGGGCCGACCCCCCGACGCTGCATTTCCTCGGCAGCGAGGCAGAAGCGGAGCAGGCGTCGATCGACGCGACCTTCCCGGGGACGCGCAACCGCATCGTCGACGCGTCCCGCGACGGGACGATCGCGTTGCTCGAAGTATCGAGCGACACCCAGCCGCCCGAGGTCTACGTCTTCGATCGCGAGAAGCGCGAGATGGACCTCCTCTACCAGATCCACCCCGATCTCGACGTCGCCTCGCTCGCCACGCGCAGCGCCGTCACCTATCCCGCGCGCGACGGGGTCGCGATCCACGCCTATCTCACGCGGCCGCGCGGCGCCGCGTCCGAGGCGCTCCCCGTCATCGTGATCCCCCACGACGGCCCGACGGAACGCGACGTGTGGGGCTGGGATGCGCGCGCCCAGTTCTTCGCCAGCCGCGGCTTCGCCGTCTTCCAGCCGAACTATCGCGGGTCGCGTGGGTACGGTCGCGACTTCGAGCGGAGCGGTTATGCCGGCTGGGGCGCGGCGATGCAGGACGACGTCGTCGACGGCGTGGCGTGGCTCGTCGCCGAGGGCGTCGCCGATCCGGATCGCGTCGGGATCTTCGGCGCGGGATACGGGGGCTATGTCGCGCTGATCGCGCCGGTGCTCGCGCCCGGGGTGTTCCGGGCGGTCGCGAGCTGGGGCGGGATCAGCGACCTCGTCGACCTGGTCGAGAACCCGCAGCGCCACGGGGCGACCGACCCCAACACCCCGATCGTGTGGGCGGCGCCGCGCGACGTCGATCGCCTCGCCGGGATCTCTCCCCTGCAACGCGCGGAGGGGATCGGCGTCCCCGTGCTGCTCGGCCACGGCGCACTCGACGCGACCGTGTCCGTCACCCAGACCCGCGCGATCGCGGAAGCCCTCGAACAGGCGGGCCGCCCGGCGGAAGTCCACATCTACCGCGACGCCGGAAAGTCGTTCCACGCGGCGAGCGATCGCATCGCGTTCCATGAGACACTGGCGGCGTTCTTCGCGCGTCATCTGGCGCCGCGCCCCGCAACCGAGGGCGTCGAGCCCCTCTGAGGAGTCCGAACATGCCGTCACTGGATGGGCGCATCGCCCTCGTCACCGGCGCGAGCCGCGGCATCGGTCGCGCGATCGCCCGTCGGCTCGCGGCGGAAGGCGCAACGGTCGTGCTCTCGGCGTCGCGACCGGGCGCGCACGGCGATCTCGCCGGCACGCTCGACGACGCGGTGGAGGAGATCCGGGCGTCGGGCGGTCGCGCCGCGGGCGTCACCGCCAACCTCGCCGACGAATCGGAGCGCGCGGACCTCGTCGCGCGCGCCGAGGCCGCCTTCGGTCCGCTCGACATCCTGATCAACAACGCGGCGATGGGGAAGTGGGGGCTGCCGAGCCAATCGACGCTCGCGGATCGCCGCAGGATGCTCGAGGTGAACCTCCACGCTCCGGTCGACCTCGCCCAGCAGGCGCTGCCGGGCATGCGCGAGCGCGGTCGCGGCTGGATCCTGAACATCGGAAGCGACTCGTCGCGTCAGCCCGACGTGCCCTACCGCGACACGCCGGAGGCCGCGCACGTGATCGTCGCCTACGGGTCGACGAAGGCGGCGCTCAACCGCTACACGGAAGGGCTCGCGGCCGAGGTCGCGCCGGAAGGCGTGTTCGTGAACGTGCTCGCGCCGGTGTCGATCGTGCTCACCCAGGAGGCGGCGCGCTTCGTCGGCCACATCGCGAAGAACCACCCCGACATGGCCGAGCCGGTCGAGGTGATGGTGGAGGCGGCGCTCGAGCTGGTGTCGGAGCGGCACGTGGGGCGCATCGTCTACAGCCGGGAGATCCTGCACAATGTCGCGCGGCCGGTGCGCAGCCTCGACGGCAAGAAGGTCCTCGGCGACGCCTTCCTGCCGGCGGATCTCGAAGCGGTGATCGCCTAGGGCGACGTTCGCGGGCGGGCGTCCATCCCGGCTAGCGCAAGGCAACGGGCTCCGCCGGCTCGCGGATGCGTAGGTTCAGCATCTCGACGAACAGCGAGAAGGCCATCGCCGAGTAGATGTATCCCTTCGGGATGTGCTGATCGAGGCTCTCGGCGACGAGCATCACGCCGATCAGCAGCAGGAACGAGAGCGCCAGCATCCGCACCGTCGGATGGCGCGAGATGAAGCGCGAGACGGCTCCCGCCGAGACCATCATCACGACCACGGCGATCACGATCGCCGTCACCATCACCGCCACGTGATCGGCCATGCCGACGGCGGTGATCACGCTGTCGAGGGAGAAGATGAGGTCGAGCAGGAAGATCTGGGTGATCACGCTCCAGAACGATCCCACGCCGACGCCGGCTGTCTCCCCGCTGGGCCCCTCCAGCTTGTCGTGGATCTCCCAGGTCGCCTTCCCGATCAGGAAGAGCCCGCCGACGAAGAGGATGAGGTCGCGTCCCGAGATCCCCTCGTCGAACACGCTGAAGAGATCGGCGGTGAGGCCCATGACCCAGGCGATCGAGAGCAGCAGGGCGATGCGGCCGATCATCGCGAACGCCAGCCCGAGGAAGCGCGCGCGCGGGCGCTGCGACTCGGGGAGCTTGTCCGAGAGGATCGAGATGAACACGATGTTGTCGATCCCGAGCACGATCTCGAGAGCGGTGAGGGTGGCCAGCGCGATCCAGGCCTGGGGGTCGGCGATCCATTCGAACATGGGTCAGGGCTTCTCCACGGGCAGCTCAGGCCGCCAGGACACGCCGTTGACGTGGCCGCCGCCGTCGACGTGGATCGTGTTGCCGGTGACGTAGATCGCATCGTCGCTGGCGAGGAACAGGGCGGCGCCGCCGATGTCCTCCTCCGGGTCGCCCATCCGGCCGAGCGGATTCTCCAGCAGCATCTCCGCCGCGGTTTCCGGGTTCGCGTCGCGGAACGCGACGTACGACTCGGTCGCGGCCGCGGGACAGATCACGTTGCAGCGGACGTTCCACCGTCCCCACTCGACCGCCGCGGTGCGGGTGAGCGCGCGCAGCGCCTCCTTCGCCGTGTTGTAGTGCATCGTGAACATGTGGGCGTTGACGCCGTTGAGCGAGCACAGGTTGATGATCGAGCCGCCGCCCGCGGCCTTCATGTGCGGCAGGCAGCGCGACATGGAGCGCTGACTGGAGAGGAAGCCCACGCGCCAGGCGCGGTCTAGCGTGGCTTCGTCGAACCATTCGATGCGCGAGATCGCGCCGCCCGCCCACGCGTTGTTCACCAGCACGTCGACGCGGCCGAAGCGCTCGACCGTCGCGTCGACCATCGCGTCGACGTCGGCCATCTCGCCGACGTCGGTGCGCACGAACAGGGCCTCGGACCCGAGCGACTCCACTTCCTTCGCCACGCGCTCGCCGGTCTCGGGGTGGAGCTCGGCGACGACGATCCGCGCGCCTTCCCGCGCGAAGCGCCGCGCGATGCCGCGACCGATCCCCTGTCCGGCTCCGGTGACGATCGCGACGCGATCCTTGAGGCGGTCCATGTCTCCCCCCGTGTAGAATGGCGGCCCACCACGAGCCCCGATGCTGTTCCACTTCGACTTCGCGAACTACTTTCGCATGCTGCGCCTCGCCTGGGGAGAGCGCAATCCGTACGCGCGCCGCGTCTATCTCGCGAAGCTGCTGCTCTGGATCCCGCCGGTGTCGGCCTTCCACGCGGTGTGCTTCTTCCTCGACGGGATCCTCTTCCCCGGACTGCACCGCACGAAGATCGTGAAGCCCGTGTTCGTGATCGGCCATGCGCGCAGCGGGACGACCCTCGTGCACCGGCTGATGAGCCGCGACGAGGGGCGCTTCAGCTTCTTCCGGCTCTACGAGATGTTCTTCCCCTCGTTGCTCCAGAAGGTGGTGATCCGCAAGCTCGCCGTCGCCGACGCGCGCTTCCTCGGCGGCTTCTTCGAGAAGCGCCTGATGGCGTGGGACGAGAAGCGCTACGGCGCCCAGCGGGCGATGCATCCCACCGGCCTCGTCGAGCCCGAAGAAGACGACCAGGTGCTCTACTACTCCTGCGCGTCCGGCTTCTGGATCACGAAGATGCCGTACATGGGCGATCTCGATTTCTTCTACGTCGACCGCTGGCCGGCGCGGAAGCGCCGTCGCGTGATGCGCTTCTACGCCGCCTGCATCCGCCGTCAGCTCTACCTGAACGGCGGCGACCTCACACACCTCTCGAAGAATCCGGTCTTCCCGGGTCGCATGCGCGCGCTGATCGAGACCTTCCCCGACGCGCGCTTCGTGATCCCGGTGCGCAATCCCTACGAGACGATCCCGAGCCTGCTGAAGCTGATGCGCGGGGGCTGGAAGGCGCTCGGTTGGAACGAGGCGCGGCAGCGACGCTGCCTCGCGATCCTCGCCGAGCAGTCCTTCGACACCTATCTCCATCCCTTCCAGGTGCTCGCCGAGCATCCGGAGATGCGGCGCGCGGTGGTCGACTACCGCGACCTCGTCTCGAATCCGGCCGGCACGATCGAGGCGATCTACGGCGCGCTCGACATCGGGATGTCGCCGGCCTATCGCGCGGCGCTCGCCAGCGAGGGCGCGCGGGCACGCGAGCACAAGTCGCGCAGCCGTTACAGCCTGGCCGAGTTCGGGCTCGAGGCCGACGCGATCCGGACCGGATTGGCGGAGCTCTTCGAGCGCTTCGGGTGGGAGGAGCCGCCGATGGCGGCGGACGAGGGCGAGGCCGAATCCGGCTGACGCAGATCGGGACCGCGCGTCCGCGCCGGGCTACCAGAGACCTCGGGAGCCGCGATTCCGCTCGCTGCGAGCCGGCTCGCGGGCCTCGATGCGCCCGAAATTCCGGCACAATTCCGCCCGCCGGCGGATATAATCGGGCGCCCCGAGAGGGCCATCCAGGAGACCCGCGAGCATGCGCAAGCGCCGAGAAGCGAGCCAAGAGGACAGCGAAGTCAACCTGACTCCGATGCTCGACGTCGTGTTCATCATGCTGATCTTCTTCATCGTGACCGCGTCCTTCGTGAAGGAGGCCGGCGTCGAGGTGAACCGGGCCGCCGCCCAGACGGCCGAGCGTCGCGAGCGCGGCAACATCCTGGTCGCGATCACCGAGAACGACCAGATCTGGATCGACCGCAAGGAAGTCGATCCCCGCGCGCTGCGCGCGAACATCGAGCGGCTCTACGGCGAGAACCCGCAGGGCCAGGTCGTGATCCAGGCCGACAAGGCGTCGAAGAACCGCCTGCTCGTCGAGGTGATGGACGCCGCGCGCTCCGCGGGCGTCGAGAGCGTCTCGATCTCGGCGCGCATCGGCAGCGAGTAGCCGAGCTTCCGCCGCCCCGCGTCGTGAGCGAGAAGGTCGAAGCGCTCCTCCGGGAAGCGACCGAGCGCGGCGACGTTCCCGGCGTGAGCGCGTGCGTCACGGACCGGAATGGTGTGGCGTGGGAGGGCGGCTTCGGTCGGCGCGTGATCGACGGGCCCTTCGACATGGCGGCCGACACGGTCGTCGCGATCGCGTCGATGACGAAGGCGATCACCGGCGCCGCGGCGATGCAGTGCGTCGAACGCGGCGCGCTCTCGCTCGACGCGCCGGCGCGCGACGTGTTGCCCCACCTCGGCGAGGTCGGCGTGCTCGAGGGCTTCGACGCCGACGGCGCGCCGCGCATGCGGAAGCCCCGTCGCGACATCACCCTGCGCCACCTGCTCACCCACACCGCGGGCTTCGGCTACGACATCTTCAACGCCGACATCCAGCGCGTGCGAGACGCGCTCGGGTTGCCCGACACCAACAGCGGACGGATCGCGGCCCTCGACACGCCGCTCCTCTTCGATCCCGGCGACCGCTGGGAGTACGGCATCAGCATCGACTGGGCGGGGAAGATGGTCGAGGCCGTGAGCGGGACGACGCTCGGCGCCTGCTTCCGCGAGCACCTGCTCGGACCACTCGGCATGGACGACACGACCTTCGTGCTCACCCCCGCGCTGCGCGCGCGCCGCGCCACCATGCACGCGCGGCTTCCCGAAGGCACGCTCGCCGCCGACCCCGACTTCGAGATGCCGCAGGACGCCGAGTGGGACGCCGGCGGACACGGCCTCTACGGCACCGTCCTCGACTACCTCCGCTTCGTGCGGATGATGCTGAACGAAGGGCGCAACGACGCCGGCGACGCCGTCCTCGCGCCGGAGACGGTGGCGGCGATGTCTCGCAACGCGATGGGCGCCACGCGCGTTCCGCCGATCCGAAGCGCGAACCCGCTGCTCTCGAACGACGCCGATTTCCTGCCCGGCATCGAGAAGAGCCACGGTCTCTCCTTCATGATCAACGAAGCCGACGCCCCGACCGGCCGCTCGGCCGGCAGCCTCGCCTGGGCTGGCCTGGCGAACAGCTTCTACTGGATCGACCCGAAGCGCGGCCTCGGCGGCGTCTTCGCCACCCAGATCCTTCCTTTCGCCGACCCCGTGGCGATGCCGCTGTTCGAGGCGTTCGAGAGCGCGGTGTACGAGGACCTCGCGGGCTAGGCGCGCCGCAGCGCGTCCGCGCCTACACCGACCGCGCGATCTCCGCGAGACGCTTCACCACCTCGCTCGCGGACCGGATGCGGTCGGCCGGGCGTTTCACGAGCAGGCCGGCGACGAGGTCTGCGAGCTCGGGTGGCGTGCCGGGCGCGACATCGCGCACGTTCGGCGCCGGCGTGTGGCGGTGGTGGAAGGCGACGTCACCGTCCTTGAACGGGACGCGGCCGGCGAGCAGCTCGTAGAAGGTGACGCCGAGCGCGTAGAGGTCGGCGCGGTGGTCGACCTGTTCGCCCGCGCTCTGCTCCGGCGCCATGTAGTAGGGCGTGCCGCCGATCACCGTCGTGCTGCGGCGCACCTCCTCGACCATCTTCGCGAGGCCGAAGTCCATGATCTTCACCACCTTCTTCTCGGTGAAGAAGAGGTTCGCGGTCTTGATGTCGCGGTGGACGATGCCCTGCTCGTGGGCGTACTGGAGGCCGCGGGCCACCTGGCCGCCGATCTTCGCGACGGCGCCGGCCGGCAGCCGGCCCTTCTCGCGCAGGATCTTCTGCAGCGGCGCTCCGCGCAGCAGCTCCATCGTGATGTAGAGCGTCTGGTCTTCCTGGCCGGCGTCGAAGAGCGTGACGATGTTCGGGTGGTTCAGCGCCGCGGCGGCGCGCGCCTCGCGCAGGAAGAGCTCGATCGCCTTCGGATGGTTGCGGAAGCTGTCGGGTAGACGCTTGAGGGCGACTTCGCGGCCGAGGCGTCGGTCACGCGCGCGGAACACGACGCCCATTCCGCCGCGTCCCACCTCTTCGAGGATCTCGTAGCGGAACGCGCCGCTGAAGGCTTCGCTCACCATCGTCGGCGGGGAGGTGTCCGGCGCCGTGGCCTGGCTGCTGCGTCCCTTGCGCATGGCTTCGAGGCGGGTGGCGAGATGCGGCCAGGTGGGGTCGCGCGTGCGCAGGCGTTCGAGCATCGAGAGGGCGCGCTCCCAGTCCTGATTGCTCTCGTAGATCGTCGCGAGGCGGTCGAGGGCCTCGTTCGGCACCTCGTCCTCCGGGCGCGTCGCCATCATCTCCTCGAGCTTGCGCGCGGCGAGGTCGAGGTGTCCGTCGTGCTGATAGGCCTCGGCGAGTTGCACCATCGCGCTCGGGTAGTCGGGGTCGGAGACGGTCACGCAGTTCAGGCACTGGATGGCCTGGGTGCGGTCGCCGCGTTCGAGCGCGACCTCAGCGGCGGCGAGGTGGCGTCCCGCCTTCGAGAGCGCCTCGATCCAGCGCGTCACGTCGCCGGCACCCTCGAAGCACTCGACGGCGCTCGTGTAGGAGTCGGCGCGCGCGTACGCTTCGCCGGCGGAGAGCAGCTCGCCGGCCGAGCGGAACATCTCGCCCGCGCGCTCGTCGTCGCCGATCTGCTCGAAGAGGCGCGCCGCCCGGTCGAACTGTTCGAGGGATTCGTAGAGCTCGGCGGCTTCGGCGAAGTCGCCGGCGAGCTCGTAGTGGCGCGCGGCCTGCTCGGTGCGTTCGTGCTCCTCGTGGCAGCGTGCGAGCAGGCGATTTGCCACCTGGGACTGACCGTCGCGCTCGAGCGCGCGCGCGGCGGTCGGGATGTCGCCGTTCAGGTAGGGCTCGACGGCGCGCGGACAGCCGAGGAAGAGGATCTGCTCGTGCTCGGCGAGGTCGATCACCACGACGCGCGGCTCGAAGGACTCGACTTCGATCGTCACCTCCGCGACGCGATCGTTCTTGCCGGCGACGAGCTTGTGCGTGCCGCGGCCGAGCGAGTACTGCACCGGTCCGCGCGCGAGCCGCAGCGACCCGGGCACGCCGAAGCGCGTGATCTGGGCCTCGTCGACGCTGCGGCGATCCCAGGCGACGCGCACCTCGACGGGACAGGCGCGCGGCGCGAAGTCGAAACGCACGCGCTGGGTGGCTCCGCGCGTCGGCGTCACCTCGACTTCGTCGCAGTGCCAGGCGACGATGTCCTCGCTTTCGGACGTCTGCAGGAAGCCGTCGACCGACACCCAGAAGCGTCGGCACGGGACGTCCACGAACTGGGTCTCCCGCATCACGCCCCAGCGCGAGATCGCGCTGGCGTTGCCCGCCGAATGGCGCTCGCGTTCCTCGCCCGTCGGCAATCCGTTCTTCGCGCCGGCGGGGCGTTTGGGTCTTCGGGTCGAGAGATCGATCCGGAACGTGCCGCGCAGTCCCGGCGGATAATCGATCGCGACGGCAATGGCGCCGCGTCCGCGCGAGATGCGCGCGAGGGCGAAGAACAGGAAGAGCACCGCGGAAAGCGTGGCGACGAGTCGCATCGCGGCAGGGGTGGGTTCGCCGCGGCGGAGGTCGTCGACGCCGGTGGTGAAGAACGCCGGTAGCTGCGGCGCCACCCGGGCGGCTTCCCGCTCTGCGAAGGTGACCCAGGCGGCGATCGGATCGGGCGGCGCCGTGTCGCTCGCGCTCGTCTCCGCGGACGCGCCGAGCGCGAGCGCGAAGAGGCTCGCGCTGGCGAGCGCGATCGAGCGACGGGCGAAAGTCGGAGAACGCAACATGGGTGCCCAATCCTCATCGGATGCGCGAGGAATCGGATTGAGAATCACATGGCGCGCGCATCGATCGGCGGGGCCGACCGGCCCGGCATGGGGCCCGACCGCTGGTCCCGCTAGCGTCCCGCTCCCGAGGTTCCGTTGTCCGTCCTCTCCGGCCCCCCGCCGCTCCAACGCTTCGCGCCGCGCGTCTACTACGGCTGGATCCTTGCAGTCGGAGCGTCGCTGAACTCGTTCGTCGTCGTCGGAATCGGCTTCTACGCCATGGCCGTCTTCCTCGACGCGCTGTGCACCGAGCGCGGTTGGCCGCGCACGTCGGTCTCCTTCGCGACGACGCTCTACTTCGTCACCACCGGCCTCGTCGGCCCCTTCGTGGGACGCGGCGTCGACCGCACCGGACCCCGACTGTGGATCGCGCTGGGCGCGCCGGTGATGGCCGCCGCGCTGGTCGCGATCGGTCGCGTCGATGCCCCCTGGCAGCTCTGGATCGTCTATCCGGTGCTCGCGATCGGGTTCGCGATGACGGGCGCCCTGCCGGCGTCGGCGATCGTGACGCGCTGGTTCACCGCGCGGCGCGCGGTCGCGATGAGCATCGCCCAGACCGGCGTGTCCGTGGGCGGCGTCGTGCTCGTGCCCTGGGTGACAGCGACGATCCTCGCGGAAGGGCTCGGCGCCGCGACGCTCCGGCTCGCGGCGCTGCTCGTGGTGATCGTGCTGCCCGTGACGGCCTTCGTCCTGCGCGACGATCCGCGCCAGATCGGGCTGGCGCCCGACGGCGTCGTCCTCGACCCGGAAGCCGCGCCCGCTTCGGAAGGTCCGGTCTGGACGCAGCACGACGCGGCGCGCACGGCGACGTTCTGGCGCCTCGTCGTCGCGTTCTCGGCGATCCTCTTCTGTCAGGTCGGCGCTGCGATGCACCAGGTGTCCGTGCTGCGCGCCCACCTCGCGCCCGAGATCGCGGCGCTCGCCTTCTCCACGACCGCGGCGGGCAGCATCGTCGCGCGCCTCGTCGTCGGCAGCTTCGCCGACCGCGTGAACCAGCGGCGCCTCGGCGCCGTGTTGATCGGCGTGCAGGCCGGCGCGCTCGCGACCTTCGCCTACGCGGAATCCGCGCCAGCGCTCTTCCTCGCGTCGGCCTGCTTCGGCTTCACGATCGGGAATCTCTTCATGCTGCAGTCGCTGCTGGTCGCCGATCTCTTCGGGCCGCGCTCGTTCGGCTCCGTGTTCGGCCTGCTCCAGCTCCTCACCCAGACGGCGAGCGGTTTCGGTCCGCTCGCGTTGGGCGCACTCCACGCCTGGCTCGGCGGGTATCGGCCCGGCCTGGCGGTGCTGGTCGCGATCGCCACCGGCGCCGCGATCGTGCTCTACGGCGCGCGTCCCCCGACCTCACCCGAGCGCAGCCTCGTTCAGGCGACGGCCTGACCCGAGAACACCGTCGCGTCGGCTCCGTCACCGCCGTCGAGGTGCACCGCCTTCGACTCCTGGGCGGCCTGCAACTTCGACACGAGCAGATAGCCGAAGCTCGCACTGGCCGCGGCGAAGGTGTCCCCGGCGAGCGCGAGGCCATGGGCGAGCTGGAGATTGGTGACGCCACTCGAGGCCTGCAGCAGGAGCGCCGAGAGCAGTTCGATCGTGATCCACGCGACGAGCGTCACCCACCACACCGTCACGAGACGCGACGTCGGCGTCTCCTGCCAGGCGACCGGGCTGCGTCCCTGCGAGAAGCTGCCGCGCCACACCTCGTTCACGATCTGATGAGGGCGAACGAGGTTGAGGCCCGGGACGAGGAATCCCAGCACGACCCACTCGCGCCCGAAGCGAAGACGCCGCAGTCCGAATGAACGCAGGTTGCAGCGCATCTGGTAGAGCCAGGGAAGGAACGAAGCGGCGACGAGGCCGGCCGCGACGAACTGGAGGACGCGCAGCGTTCCGCCCACCTTCTCGTGCGCCACCAGTTCTGCGGGTTCGAGACCGACTCCCTGCTGATGGATCTGCACGAAGGTGCGCACTTCGCCGAGGTCGAAGCCCGCCGCCGTCCAGCTCACTGCCGCGGCGAACAGGAAGGCCACGCCCGCGATCCAGGAAAGTCCGCGGGTCGGCGCGTAGAGCGGAAGCAGCGAAAGGCGATCATGATTCTCTTGCGTCATGACGGGGTCGTTTTCCTCTGGCGCAGGCGCTCGGCCGCGAGCACCGCGACGGCGGCCTGCAGGTTGTAGGAGGTGACGAAGCCGGCCATCGGGATGCGCACGACGGCGTCACAGCGACGGAGCAGGGCAGGCGGCACGCCTTCCGACTCGCCGCCGGCGATGAAGAGCACGGGGCCGTCGAGTGCGACGTCCCAGGGAGCGCGATCGCCGCTGTCCTCGATGCCGACGATCGTCTTCCCCGCGCGGCGCGCCGCGCCGACCACGAGGTTTGCGCGCTCCCACGCGATGGGCAGGAAGCGATCGGTGCGCATCGAGGCGCGCCTCGCCTCGCGGCGCTTCGCGTGGTCGAAATCGTTGTCGATGTAGACGCCGTCGGCGCCGCTGCCTTCAGCCGTGCGGATCGCCGTGCCGACGTTGCCGGGATAGGCCGGGCCGACGAGCAGCCAGACCGCGCCGCCCCGCGCCATCACGGTGTCGAGGTCGGCGTCGCGGCTCGGGCCGACCAGAGCGACGGCCTCGGCCTCCCCGGCGAGGCGCGTCTGTCTGCGAGCGGCGGTGCGGAAGACCTCGGCACCGGCGGCGACGGCGCGTTGGCAGAGCGCTTCGAGCGCGGGCTCGAGTTCGCCCTCGGGCACCACGACGCAGCGCACCGGCGCGCCCTCGTCGAGTGCGCGTCCGATCGCGTCGGTGCCGACGACACGTCGCCGTGTCGCGTCAGCCGGCTGCGACGTCATCGGAGCCGGGCGCTTCGGGCCGGCGCAGGACGAAGTACTCGTTCCGGCCTTCGGTCGGGCCGTCGGCGCGGAAGCGCCGCTCGGTCTCGAGCGGCAGACCGGCGAGGCACGTCGCGATCTCGTGTTCGTCGAAAGCATGGACGTACCGCACCACCTCGTCGCCATCGCCCCAGGGAAGCAGGGCATCTCCGGCCTCCAGCTGTGAGCAATCGATCGGCATAGGTGCGCGGGAACTGTAGACATTCCATTCGAGCCGCCGGGAGCGCGCCCGGGGGTCGTCGAGGAAGCGCCAGGTGGTGAAGATCAGCCGCCCTCCGGGCGCGAGGCGCTCGGCGCAGGCCGCCAGCAGGGCCTGGCGGCGCGCGGCGGAGGGAACGCCGTGGAGTACGCCGAAGAGCACGATCCAGTCGAAGCGCTCGCGCGGCAGGATCCCGGGATCGAGGGCGAAATCGGCGCGCAGGGTGCGCGTTTCGGCGAGGCCAGGGGCGTCGACCGCCTCGAGCAGGGGCTGGCTGGCGTCGACGCCGCACCAGGAGACGGCCGTGTCGGGGAGCGCCGAGGCCAGGAAATCGGCGAAGCGC
>JAHEJV010000327.1 GCA_024638705.1 Deltaproteobacteria bacterium
CGATCGCGCGATCGTTCTGATTGAGGCGAAGCGCGGCGATCCCGGCGAGATGGCGCGCGCCGGTGTTCGACGGGAAGATCCGGAACGATTCCTCCCAGGCGTCGAGGGCCTCCTCGAGCTCGTCGCGCTCGTAGTGGATGCGCGCGTCGAGCAGGCGCTTGTGGGACGCCTCCTCGAGATGCCCTTTCATCTCCTCGGCGCGGTCGTAGTCGCCCGAAATCGCCACGACGACCGCAGCCTCGAAGAGCCGCTGCTCCGGAATGTCGTCGTAGCTGAACTCGGGATCGCTCGGGGAGGCGCCCGAGATCGCTTCGAGCAGGCGATCGGTGGACGCGAGAGCGCCCTCCATGTCGTCGTTCTGCACCTGGTGGTTGCGCAGCGTGATCCACGCGGCCGCGGTGTCGAGTCGGTTCGCCGCCTCCTCGAGCAGGCGGGTCGCTTCGTCGACTTCCTGGCTGGCATTCAGACGTTCGGCGAGGACGTTCTGCAGGTCGATGTCGCCGGGTCGCGCGGCGATTGCCTTGCGCAGGAGCTCGTTGCTCTTCTCCGGTTCGCCATCCTGATCGTAGAGCCCGATCGCCTGATTCAGCACGGGCCGGCTTTCCGGATAGCGTTCGAGGCAGTCCGCGAGTTGTCCCCGCGCCTTCTCGGGATCGCCGCGCTTCACCTCGAGTTGGGTCCAGCGCGAGCAGAGGAGTCCCTCGGAACCCTCGGGCAGGTCGTCGCGGTCGTCGACCGCGACGGCGAGCTCTTCGAGTACGACCTCGGCCTCGTCGAATCGCTCCTTCTCGAGCAGCACGTTGAGCTTCTTCTCGCGGTGCACGAGCTCGTCGGGGAAGGCCTCGATCAGGCGATCGAGGTCTTCGAGGGCTTCTTCGTCCTCGTTGGCTCCGATCCGCGCCTCCGCGCGCATCCGAAGTGCGTTGAGGTTGTCCGGTTCGATTTCGAGCACGGCGTTGGCCGTGCGGACCGCCTCGTAGGCGTTGCTCGTCGTGAGCAGGGACCGCGTGAGCAGCAGGCCGCTCTTGACGGCGTATTCCGGGTCCTGGGCTGCGCGCCGGAGGGGCCAGGCGGCGAGGCTCGCCTGCTCGTTGGCGATCAGGGCGCGTCCATAGAGGTGGTTGAGAGCGGGATCGCCCGGCGAATCCTCGACGGCTTCCCGGAGGATCTCGAGAGCGGCGTCGACTTCGCCGTTCTCGAGCAGCGCGGTGGCCTCGGCGACGGGATCCGTCGGGCCACAGGCGCCGAGGAGTACGAGGACGGCGCACCAACCGACGATTCGGCTCCGGATCGGGCCCCGACGGCCTTCGATATTCCCCGCGGGGGAGCAACAATCGGGTTTCGTGGACAAAATCTCCTCGACCTCCTGCCTGGGGGCCGATTAGGATATCCGCTGGCGCTGTAGAAGTGTGCAAGAACAGTGAGAATTTGATCATGGGGCGCGAAACGTTCGGCGCCGGAGAGCCCGTTCGGGGTCACCGGCAGACGGCGCGCAACGAAGGCGAAAGAAATACATTCCGGGGACGAATCTTTCGGGTCACTCGGGTGGCCGGATCGGGCACTCCAAAGAGTGGCCGGGAGATTCGGGCGAAGCCGGATGATCCGCAGTTGCAGCTTCCGGGAAGTCCACAGTTCATTGCTCGACCGGTGAAGAGGAGAGAAAGAATGCGAATCGCTAGACCGTTAGTTTCCGGTCTCCTGCGCGGCGCGCTCGCGGCCATCGTTCTCGGGGCGTTCGCGCTTCCGGCGAGCGCGAAGGTCGTCGAGTTCACTGCGACCGTGAAAGCCGGTCTCGGCGACGGCGGCAATCCGCCGACCACGAGCAGCATCCAGCCGAACGGCCTGCCGCTGTGCAACAAGGGTCTCATCACGCACTTGAATGCGTCGGTGCCTGCGCACGGTTTCGTCGAGGTCGCGTCAGGGGCGGCGCCCCAGTCCATCATGGACTACCGGCCCTACAAGTACGGCACCGCCGGAGCGACCGGCGCCTCGCCGACGTCCTCCATGCCGGGCGTTGCGGGCGTGAACGGTGCAGCCGAGTACGTCAGCAGCACTTGCGCTCTCGCGTTCCCGCCGGCGTTGCTGCCCGCCATCCTGAACGCGCGAACGCAGAGCTCACGGTTCAGCTGGCCCGCGAACAACACCGTGTTCATCACCGCGAACGCGATGACGCCGATGGGCACGATGACCGTCTCGCGCTACACGGTCGGCACCGGGCTCCAGAACCACACACTCGCCGCGGGTGCGGGGCCCGGCAACTTCAGCGTTTCGGTGAACTCGACGTTCACCCAGTTCATCTCCGGCATGGCCGGCGGGAACACCTTCGGCGGCGGCTTCCGCGCCAGTGGCGGCGGCCGCGTGAACCTCAACGTGAACCTGGCGCCTGGCGTGACGGCGAATGGCTATTGGCTTTCGGGCCCGCGCCTGCTCGGCCACAACGAGACACCGATCACGCAGACGGTGACGATGTCGGGCACGTTCACGACGAACGTCGCCTCGGGCATGATCCCCGTCCTGCTCAAGGTGTGGAACATGCCGTTCACGACGGGCGTGGTGCACGCGGAAGATCACGGCGGACAGTTCGTGACGATCCGTGACGCGACCGGTTCGGACGCGCGCACGTCGATGGGCGAGATGGGCACGCTGCTGCTCGTTACGCCGTGGACGGCGAACCTCCAGGCGCTGAACCTCTACTTTGGCGGCACCGGGAATCTCGAGTTCCAGTTCCTGCCGGAGCCGGGGCCGACGGCGCTGTTCGCGGCCGGCATCCTCGGGGTGTTCGCGCTGCACGCCGTGTCGCGACGCCGCAAGTAGCCTGATCCAGGCCGGCCGTCGGGCCGGCAGGCGACCGCAAGACGCGGGCGGGGACGATTCCCCGCCCGCGTCTTCTCTTGCATGGTGCCGAGTCGGGTCTGGGTGTTGGTCAGGCCGGCTTCGCCCGACGGCGACACGAGTTCGCTCGGAGGCGGGCGGGGCTTCGACTCCGTCCGTGTCTTCGCTTCAGCGATGCGCAACCCAGGACGGTTAAGGCCCCGCGGGGAAACGCAGGGATGGGCTGATCAAATCGATTGCAATTCCCCGCGAGAACCTTGAAGATGAGCCGGTTCCCTCAGTTTTCGTGCCGTGGCGAAGGCCGTCTCGGTGCGTGTGGGGGAACACGGAACTCATCAAGAAGAGGTTTCCATGAGTAATGCAATCCATCGATTAGGAGTCGGCCTGTTCAGCGCGCTCGTCGTGTTGGCGTTCGCCGCTCCGTCCGCAGCGAAGATCGTCGAGTTCGACTCGCTGATCAAGGCTGGTCTCGGTGACGGCGGCAACCCGCCCACCACCACCAGCATCCAGCCCAATGGTCTGCCGTTGTGCTCCAAGGGTCTGATCACCCACCTGAACAACTCGGCCGTGGGTCATGGCTTCGTCGAGGTGTCCAGTGGCGCCGCGCCGCAGTCGATCATGGAAGTGCGCCCGTTCAAGTACGGCTCGCCCGGTCCGCTCGGACCGAGCCCGACGTTCTCGATGATGGGCATGGCAGGCGACAACGGTGGCGCCGAAGTGTTCTCGAGCACCTGCATGCTCGCGTTCCCCCCGGCGCTGCTGCCGGCGATCCTGAACGCCCGCACCCAGTCCTCGAGCGCCGCGTGGCCGGCGGAGAACACGTTCTTCATCGGCAGCAAGATGACCGTCATGGGCGGCCTCGCGCTTCGCCACCAGGTGGGCACGGGCCAGGAGAACCACCTCCTCGCAGCCGGCAACGGCCCCGGCAACTTCAGCGTCTCGGTCAACTCGACGTTCACGCAGTTCATCAGTGGCGTGGCCGGCGGGAACACCTTTGGCGGTGGTTTCCGCGCGACGGGTGGTGGCCGCGTGAACCTGAACGTGAACCTGGCGCCTGGCGTGACGGCGAATGGCTATTGGCTTTCGGGCCCGCGCGTTCTCGGTCACAACCGGACGGGAACGTCGGCGGCACCGACGGTGAGCCAGCGCCAGACCCAGGTCGTCACCCAGAGCGGAACGTTCACGACGAACGTCGCCTCGGGCATGATCCCCGTGCTGCTCAAGGTCTGGAACATGCCCTACACGACGGGCGCGGTTCACGCGGAAGACCACGGTGGACAGTTCGTGACGATCCGTGACCGGACCGGCACGGACGCCCGGACGTCGATGGGCGAGATGGGCACCCTGCTGCTCGTGACGCCTTGGACGGCGAACCTGCAGGCCCTGAACCTCTACTTCGGAGGAACGGGCGAGCTGCGGTTCACCTTCCTGCCCGAGCCGGGCCCGACGGCCCTGTTCGCAGCGGGCGTGCTGGGCATCTTCGCTCTGCACTTCGCCATCCGGCGCCGCAAGTAGTCGAGAGCCGTCGGCTTCGGCCGACGGCGACTCGAGTTCGCTCGGACGCGGGCGGGGTTTCGACCCCGCCCGCGTCTTCGCTTCAGGGCCCCGCGCGAGTTCTCGATCGCGACGCGTCGCGCGAGCCGGTGCGCCGGAATCGGCGCCTGCCTTCGTTCGCTGCCGGAACGGGCGGTGGCTCCGAAGTCATTCGGCGGAGTAGGCGCGTCGTCGAAGCCGACGGATGTCCTCCGCCTCGGGCGCCAATCGCGCGGCTTCGTCCGCGTGAGCCTGTGCGGCTTCGCGATCGCCCATGGCCAGTGCCGTGAGCGCCGCGGCTTGATGCGCCCGCGCGTCGCGCGGCGCCAGTCGCACGGCCGCGGCCGCGTGCTCGCGCGCTTCTTCCGGCGTCACACCCGGGATCGTCGCCAACGCCAGCCGCGCGTCGAGGAGTCCCGGTTCGAGATCCACGGCCGTCTCGAAATGGTCGACGGCTTCCCGGATCCGACCCATCCCGGCGAGGTCGTGTGCGCGCTCGGCGTGCGCCTGGGGATTGTTCGGAAAGAGCCCGACGAGATTGCGTTGGATCTCGGTCTCTTTCTGCGAGCCGCTCTGGGTCTCGAGATAGAGCCCGATGCCCGCCGGCACGACGAAGAGCGTCCACAACGCGCCGTGACGCATCCAGCCGGGCATTCCCGTCCGCGGCTCGATGGCGGCGCCGCGGCCCGGCGTCGTCACGCCCAACGTCTCGCGGTTCTCCTGCTCGCGGATCTTCCAGATGAACCCGTCGAGGTAGTAGTGGAGCATCGCCGTCCCGGCGACGAAGGCGAGCGCGAGGCGTACGAGCAGCGAGTCGTCGAGGAGTCGGTGGGTGTGGGTGAGCGCGCCGAAGGCGAGGCACAGACCGAGGTAGGCGCCGATGCGCGCGACGCCCGGGCG